>DATFAW010000444.1:0-13637 GCA_035254165.1 Paludibacter sp. | reverse complement strand
GAACAGTTAAAGACTCAAATTGCAAACCCTGAATTTACAAAAGCCAATAACTTTTGGGCTAATGAAAATCGTTGGCACAGCACCCCCGAATTTGCTCAACAACAACGCTTCCATGAATTAGCCAAAAATCAGGATATCATTTTTTATGAAAACGAAAAACCGGAACGTTTTGAGAAACATCGTGCCATGAAACTATCTTTTCAGGAAGAGTTTGAGTGGAACACATTGGATAAATCCCGTTGGAACTTCGGTTTCCATTATAAAAGCGAAGAACTGATCAAGAGCCACTCTTTTGCGAATGAGAAACAGGCCAATAACTCAGGACAGAATATTTCAGTAGAAGAAGGAGTATTAAAACTCGCCACGAAACACGAAAAAACAACAACACGGGCTTGGCATGCATCGAAAGGTTTCATCGAAAAAGAATTCCATTTTACTGCCGATGTACTGCAAACTGCCGATACATTCCGCCAGAAACAAGGCGTCTTTCGTGCAAAACTTCGCTGTACAGGAAACGTACAACATGCATTTTGGTTGGGTGCCGACGGCAAATTGCCTCACATTAATATTTTTCATTTTGACGGCAAATCAATTACGCTGGGTAATATAAATAAAAATATCGTAGATGGCATAAAAATAAACGGACTGAGCACTTACCAATTTTATATTTACACCTTAATCTGGTCGGAAAAGGAATTAATCTGGCTGATAAATGATTTGGAAGTTTATCGCACAGTAAGTAATATCCCAACTGAATCCATGTATCTGGCTTTCAACTCTTTCATTTCTCAGAATCAAAAAGGAAGTGCAGGACATCTGGAAGTAGACTGGGTTCGCGCTTATACAATAGCCTAAAATAAACATTAATGATAACCAATACCCATAAAATCAATATCCTCAATCGCTTTGATATTGGTGGGAACAATCGTTTTGTGCTGATTGCCGGACCTTGTGCCATCGAAACAGAAGAGATGACCATGATGGTGGCTGCAAAGCTCAAAGAAATTTGCAACGAACTCAACATTCATCTCATTTTCAAATCATCCTTTGACAAAGCTAACCGGTCATCTGTAAAATCTCCTCGCGGACTCGGGATGGAGCGTGGCTTACAAATCTTGCAACGTGTAAAAACAGAACTCGATTTACCAATTGTAACCGATGTTCATGAAACATGGCAGTGCGCTCCGGTAGCCGAAGTTGCAGACATGTTACAAATTCCTGCTTTTCTTTCCCGCCAAACCGATTTATTGGTTGCTGCCGCCCATACGGGTAAAATTGTCAATGTAAAAAAAGGGCAATTTATGGCACCATGGGACATGAAAAACGTAATTGACAAATTGCGTGATTCGGGCAATGAAAATATTCTGCTTTGCGAACGCGGCTCAAGCTTTGGATACAACAACTTAGTGGTAGACATGACCGGATTGGTAGAAATGCGCAGCTACGGTTTCCCTGTAGTTTTTGATGCCACTCATGCAGTTCAAAAACCGGGAGGACAAGGAACTTCTACAGGTGGAAATCGTGAAATGGTTCCTTATTTGATGAGAGCTGCACTAGCAGTTGGAGTTGATGCCATTTTTGCTGAAGTACACCCTGATCCGGATCATGCTTTTTCTGATGGACCAAATCAAATCTATCTTTCGGATATTAAAGAGATATTACAACAGGCAATTGCTATTGACAACATTACAAAACAACTAACAACAAGCGGCAAGCAGCAAGCAGTAAGCTCAAAACGACCAACTCAAAACGACCAACTACCAAGTAAAATAAAACTCTTATTAACCGATGTAGATGGAGTTTTGACCGATGCGGGCATGTACTATTCCGAGGCTGGTGATGAATTGAAGAAATTCAACACACATGATGGCATGGGATTACAACTAATTCGTACGAAAGGAATTAAAACAGGCATAATCACTTCGGAAGATACAAAACTGGTAGAACGTCGTTTTCAAAAATTGAAACTAGACTATTTATACCAAGGCAAACGCGAAGGTGGCAAGCTAGCTTCAGTAAAAGAAATTTGCGAGAAAGAAGGTATTGCACTTTCCGAAGTTGCTTATATTGGCGATGATGTAAATTGCTTTGAATTGCTTTCTTCAGTTGGTATGGCAGCTTGCCCGGCAGATGCATTGGATGCAATAAAAAATATTCCTGGCATTATCCAAATGAAGAAAAAAGGCGGCGAAGGTTGTGTACGTGAATTTGTGGAAATGATTATGAATAGCTATTGCTGAAAAGATATAAGAATGGATTTTACACAACGGAGCAAAGAGATATTTAATCTTGAAATAGCTGAACTTCAAAAGCTGGCTGACAAGATTGGACCGGAAATAAACGAAGCCGTGGAACTGATTTATGCCTGCAAAGGAAAATTAGTGATAATGGGAGTTGGAAAAACGGGTATTATCGGACATAAAATTGCCTCTTCTCTTGCTTCTACAGGTACATCAGCCATATTTATCAATGCCGCCGAAGCTATGCACGGCGACTTGGGTATGGTAAATAAAAATGATATTGCACTGCTGATTTCCAATAGTGGAAACTCCTCTGAAATTCTAAATGTAGTGGCACCGCTCAAAGAAATTGGCTGTACAGTTATTGCCATGACCGGAAACGCGAAGTCAGCATTAGCCCAGGAAGTTTCGCTGGTTCTCAACGTTGGAATTTCCAAAGAAGCTTGTCCGCTGGGACTAGCACCTACTACATCTACCACCGCCACGTTGGTTATGGGAGATGCACTCACCATTTGCCTTATGGAACGCCGTGGATTTAAAGCAGAAAATTTCGCACTCTATCATCCGGGAGGTGCATTAGGCCGTCGCTTGATTTCGAGGGTAAAAGACGAAATGTTTACCGACATCCCCAAAGTACACGAAACCACGCTGTTCAAGGATATCATTTACGAAGTAAGCAACAAGCGCCTGGGAATGACAATGGTTTATAACGATAAAGAACAAGCTGTAGGAATAATTACCGATGGTGATATCCGCCGTGCCATCCAAAAATTCAATGAACTTAAAAATCTTACAGCTGCCGATTTTATGACTCACAGTTTCAAGCGAATTACTCCGGAGGAAATGCTTACAGAGGCACTTGAAATGATGGATATCAATAAAATTACAACGCTAACCGTTATGGATGAATCAGAACAAGTGGTTGGAATTCTTTCGATTCATAACATTATTGATTTCAGATAAAAACATAACATATTGAAATTCAAGAAAATATATATTGAGATAACGAATAGCTGCAATTTCGATTGCAGCTTTTGTTTTAAAACAACGCGAGCAACGAAGTTCATGACCGTGGAGGAATTTCGATTAATTGTGGAGAAAATTCGTCCATTTACAAATTACATTTATCTGCATGTACTGGGCGAACCGATCTTGCATCCTCAGCTTGATGAGATTTTGAGTCTTGCCGAAGCTGCCGGATTGAATATCAATATCACCACCAACGGCGGGTTGTTAGAACGAAAAAAAGAAATCTTACTTAGTCATTCCATTCGCCAGATCAACATTTCATTGCACGATGCCGAAGAAAATATTCTCCCTGAAAAATGGACTGATTATCTGGAAACAGCACTCAATTTTAGCATCAAACTTGCACCAAAAACCTATGTTTGCCTGAGATTATGGAATACAACCAACGAAACAAGTGCGGACTTCAACACCCTTTGCCTGAAGAAAATTGGAGAAAAGTTCAAGCTTTCTTCTGAATTTCTGAACGAGAAAACCACTGGAAATGGGCTTAAACTGGCTGAACATATTTTTCTGCAGCGCGCACCACGCTTCGAGTGGCCGGACGAAAGCAGCGAACATACTCAAACAAAGAAGACATGCTATGCGCTTCGGGATCACATTGCTATATTAGCCGACGGACAAGTTATTCCTTGCTGCTTGGACGCTGATGCAAATATGAAATTGGGAAATCTATTTACAGAAAATCTGACAGACATTCTTGAAACTGCCAGAGCCAAAGACATAAAAAAAGGATTCGAACAACGAAAAGTTGTCGAACCCATCTGCGCTACCTGCGGATTTATTATTGATTAAGAACCTTTGGGAGTGCAAAGCAGGCTCTATTACTAAACTCTCAAAGGTGCTTCGCACGCTTTGAGGTTTTGCTCACAACTTCAATCCATCAAGCAATTGAATATAAATATCTATCGCTTCAGCAATTTCACTCAACAAAATATACTCATCAGCCGTATGTGAACGGGCTGAATCACCGGGACCTATTTTCAAACTTGGAAAAGGCATCAATGCCTGATCCGAAAGTGTTGGCGAACCAAACATAGTTCTATTCAATTCACGTCCACGTTTTACAATTGCATGGTCTAATGGTGTGGCAGTTGAACTGAGACGAGTTGAACGCGGTTGTACATCGCAGGTTATCTGTTTGCGTATTTCGTTCAGTATTTCTTGATTGGAATACATTTCATTACTCCGGACATCCACCACAAACGAACATTTATCGGGAATCACGTTGTGTTGGGTTCCGGCATTAATCTGTGTCACAGTCATTTTTACAGTGCCCAACAAATCTGATTGCTTCTCAAAACCGAACGTTCTAAACCACTCAATCGCCGGTAGTGCTTTGTAAATTGCATTGTCACCTTCATTTCGTGCAGCATGCCCGGCTTGCCCCTGAACGGTACAATCAAGCACCATCAATCCTTTTTCTGCGACAGCCATATTCATTCCCGTAGGTTCACCCACAATCGCAAAGTCGATTCTTGGAAGTTCCTGTAAAAGGCTTTCAATTCCATTTTTACCTGAAATTTCTTCCTCAGCCGAAGCAGCAAAAATCAAGTTGTATGATTGTTGCTTTCGCGTCAAAAAGAAAAAAGCATAAAGCAAACTTACCACGCTGGCACCAGCATCATTACTGCCTAGCCCAAATAATTTTCCTTGCTCAATAAGCGGCTTAAACGCATCATGTTTCCACCCGGCAACAGGTTTCACTGTATCAATATGAGAATTAAGTAAGATCGTAGGACGCGTTGAATCAAATCCCGGACTTAATATCCACACATTATTTTCCTTGCGTACAGCCACACAACCCTTAATCTCAATATAGCGTTCAAGAAAATCCGCAACCGTTTTTTCTTCTTTGCTAAATGAAGAAATAGCAATCATTTGCTGCAACAGAGCAATGGCATCGTTTGTTTCGTCTTGGTACATTTCAGTTTATGAGTTTATTCGATTTCAGCCATGCTTTCAGTAGATCTGGCCAATTGTCGGCTGGTATTCCGTGCTTACGCATTCCAAATCCATGTCCACCAATATCAAATGTATGTAATTCTGCAGGAACCTGTTTATCGTGTAATGCTTTTAATAATTGTTTGCTATTTTCAACAGGTACAGCCTTGTCATCTAAAGCATGAACAATAAAAGTAGGTGGTGTGTTCTTTGTTACTTGCAATTCATTGGAATATTGCAAAACTAATTCATCTGATGGATTTTTACTCAATAAGTTTTCACGCGATCCCATATGTGTCAATTCCTTTTTCATTGTCACCACCGGATAAGCCAAAATCATAAAATCAGGACGCTGAAGCTTTGTTTGGAAATGAGTTCCGGCAGTTGAAGCTAAGTGCCCACCGGCAGAAAAGCCCATAATTCCTATTTTATTTTTATCAACACCCCACTTCTTTGCTCCTTCACGAATAATTTTCAAGGCAGTTTGGGCATCCTTCAAAGGTATTTCAGTGTGTCCGTTTGGCATTCGGTAATACAACACAAAAGCGGTGACACCTAAATTGTTGAACCACTTAGCTATTTCCGAACCTTCTTTAATCTGCGAAACGCCCACATAACCTCCTCCAGGGCAAATTACTACTGCCGTACCATTGGCTATTTTTTTAGCTGCCGGATAGGCATACATGCGTGGATTAGAGGTATTCACTATAAATTCAGGATCCCGGAAACTCTCGGGTACAATGATTCCGTTACTTTCGACCGGACCGTTTGGGTAAAGTTTGATCTCTTCCTGAGCCGTCAATGTATAGCAAAACGACATCAGCCCTATTATCGAAAAGACTAATTGCTTCATGATTAATATTTATTGTAATTGAATTTTCGTTCCACCTTCGGTGTGAATCAAATCAGCACGAGTAATAACAACCTGTTTTACTCCTGCATTCAATGCTTCGAAGGAGTTCTCCAGCTTGGGAATCATACCACCCTGGATAATTCCATCCGCTATATATTGCCGGAAAAGAGCAGGAGTAAGACGGGCAATCACACTTTCGTCGTCTGCTTCACTCATCAATACCCCTTTTTTCTCAAAGCAATACATCAGAGTCACATCAAAATACTTCGACAAGGCTTTCGCCGCTTCACCGGCAATAGTATCAGCATTGGTGTTTAGCAGATTTCCTTTTTTATCATGCGTTAATGGAGCTAAAACAGGAACCACCCCTTTGCCAATTAAGTCAGTCAAAATATCGGCATCCACCTCTTTTACATCACCCACAAAACCGTAATCCACCTCTTTTACCGGGCGTTTTTCTGAGCGCATATAATTCAAATCGGCACCGGTAAGTCCCAATGCATTTACGCCAATAGCCTGAAGTCCGGCTACAATTTGCTTATTTACCAAGCCACCATAAACCATCGTCACCACTTTCAGTGTTTCTTCATCGGTTATGCGTCGGCCATTCACCATTTTACTCTCTATACCGAGTTTTGCAGCCATAGCCGTTGCAGAGCGTCCACCGCCATGTACCAACACTTTGCAGCCCTCTATCTTTGAGAAATCGGACAACAATTGTTTCAGACTTTGAGGCTCTTCAACTATTTTTCCACCAACTTTTACGATGCAAAGCCTCTCCCTAACCCTCTCCACAGGAGATGGAACATAATTAGTATCGTTTTGAATAATCATATTAAAAATAATAAAAAGTCTTTAAGTCCCCCATGGGGGATTTAAAATTGAATTAACGAATGTATATCCTTAGCCGCTTCTAAACGTGATCTACCGTTCAAAGACGTAAGTTCAATCAGAAAACTAACGTAAACCGGATTATGCGAAAACTGACTCAACAGCTCTAATGCGGCATTGGCACTACCACCGGTTGCTAACAAATCGTCGTGCAACAAAACCACATCATCATCCTCTATCGAATCTTTATGAATTTCAAGCGAATCTGATCCATATTCCAGGTCGTAATCAACCTTATAAGTATCTGCGGGCAATTTACCCGATTTACGAAGCAATACAAAACCAGCTCCCAGTTTATATGCCAAAATACTTCCCAACACAAATCCACGGCTTTCGACACCAACCACCTTAGTTATTCCTTTATCTTTGTATTCTTCATACAAACTGTCGGAAATAAACTTCAGGACTCCGGCATCTTTCATTGCCGTGGTGACATCTCTAAACATAATTCCGGGTTTCGGAAAATCCGGCACATTTCGAATGGAAGCAATAACTGTTTCTAAATTCATGATTCTATATACTTTCTAATAATCTTTTTATTACTACTTGAGCAGAAATTTCGCGATTTGCCGCTTCGGGGATCACAATGGATTGTGTACTTTCAATTACTTCGTCGGTCACAATCATATTCCGGCGAACTGGCAAGCAATGCATAAAGTGAGCTTTATTGGTCACAGCCATCTGTCTTTCGCTAACTGTCCAGCTACGATCTTTACTTAGAATTTTTCCATAATTAGGATCCTCATACGCAGCCCAGTTTTTAGCATAAATAAAATCAGCTCCTTCAAAAGCCTTCATCTGGTCGTATTCCACCCGAGTTCCACGGACAAATTGTGGTGCCAATTCATAACCTTCTGGATGCGTGATAACAAAATCCACATCGGCTTCATTCATAAAGTCTGCGAATGAGTTTGGAACTGCTTGCGGCAAAGCTTTGGGATGTGGCGCCCAGGTCAGAACCACCTTAGGTCGAGCCGTTTTCTTATATTCTTCAATTGTAATCAAATCGGCAAAAGCTTGCAGGGGATGTCCGGTAGCTGCCTCCATACTGAAAACAGGCTTGCCGGAATATTTGATAAACTGATTAATAATCGTTTCCTGATAATCAAATTCTTTACTTTCTAAATTGGCAAAAGCGCGAACACCAATTACGTCGCAATAACAACCCATAACTGGAATTGCTTCCAAAATATGTTCCGGTTTATCACCATCCATAATCACTCCACGTTCGGTTTCCAGCTTCCAGGCACCTTGGTTGATATCCAACACCATCGTGTTCATTCCCAAATTCATTCCCGCCTTTTGAGTACTCAAACGCGTACGCAGGCTGGAATTAAAAAAAACCATCAACAAGGTTTTATTTTCACCGATATGTTTATAAGCATAACGATTCTTTTTAATTTCGAGCGCCTCTTTGATTGCATCTTGCAAGTTTCCAAGGTCTTTTACATTTGTATAAGTTTTCATAATAATCACCCCTAACCCCTAAAGGGGAATTAAGTTAGTATTGTTTTATATAATAATTCATTCAGTTATAAACTAAAAAGCCAACTCCTATGGCTCCTCTTCAAGGACCGGAGGACGCCTTAACTTCTATTTCGGCTGCATAACAACAAGCGGAATCAGCATTTCTTCTAACGAAATTCCACCATGTTGAAAGGTGTCTTTATAATAACTCACATAATGATTGTAGTTATTCGGGTACGCAAAGAAGTTATCGTTATACGCAAAGATATAAGCCGAGCTAACATTAGGGCTTGGTAATCCCATTTTGGCAGGTTGCAATATTTCAAAAACCTCCTTCTTATTATAATTCAGATTCTTACCTACCTTATAGCGTAAATTTACATTGGTATTTTTATCTCCAATCACTTTAATTGCATTATCAACCTGAATAGTTCCATGATCGGTTGTGAAAATTACTTTGTATCCCCGTTGTGCTATTTCCTTGAAAAGCTCATACGTTGCCGAATGTTTAAACCACGAAAGCGTCAGCGAGCGATAAGCTTCAGCATCATTAGCCAACTCGCGCATCATTTTCGACTCTGTCCTGGCATGCGAAAGCATATCGATAAAGTTCAGCACACAAACATTCAGCTGGTTATTATCAATTCGAGGCAATTGATCTATTAATCGTTGGCATGAATTGGAATCATTTATTTTGTGATACGAAAATGTATAATTTTTCCGGTAGCGTTGAAACATAGTTTGCATCAGGTCCCTTTCATTCATATTTTTACCTTCTTCATCCTCTTCCTCCACCCAAAGATCAGGAAACATCTGTTGAATCTGTAATGGGAAAAGTCCTGAAAAAATAGCATTCCGGGCATATTGGGTAGCCGTTGGGAGCATGCTGCAATATAATTCCTCTTCATTGAATTGGTAAAACTCACTAAGCAATTCGCGGATTACCTTCCATTGGTCGTAGCGGAAATTATCAACCAAAACAAAAAATACTTTTTCACCCTTATCAAGCAAGGGAAAAACTTTCGTTTTGAACACATCAGGACTCATCAAAGGTCGTTTCTCAGGATGTTCAAACCAACTTTCGTAGTTTTTTCTGACAAATTTTGTAAATGTACTATTGGCCTCCGTCTTTTGCATTTTGAGCATTTCATCCATACCGTTATTGGTCTCAGCCAACTCCAGCTCCCAATAAACCAATTTTTTGTACACTTCAACCCAGTCTTCGTAAGTCAACGAATCGTTAATTTGCATGCCAATCCGCCCAAATTGCGATTGGTACGACGAAGTGGTATGTTCCGTTACAATTTCTTTCTGGTGAATATTCTTCTTCAGTGTCAATAGAATCTGACTCGGATTTACCGGTTTTGTAAGGTAATCAGCTATTTTACTGCCAATTGCCATATTCATGATATTTTCCTCCTCACTTTTGGTAATCATTACCATTGGCACATTGGGGTCGATCTCTTTTATCAGTGCCAAAGTTTCGAGCCCGCTTAAACCAGGCATGTTTTCATCCAAAAAAATTATATCAAAAGTCTCTTTCTGACAAAGTTCTACAGCGTCTTTACCATTTGTAGCAGTAACAACTTCGTACCCTTTTTCTTCCAGAAAAAGAATATACGGACTCAATAAATCCATTTCGTCATCAGCCCAAAGTATGCGGTCTTTTTTCATGAGATGTGTAATTATGTAAACATTAGGTTGATAGACTCATTAATTCCAATTGGCACAATTATAGAAAATCAATTTCATTAAAACAATAATTTGTCTTATTTCAAATAATACTCTTGCATGAATTCAAAGTACGTTTTCAATTGATTTTTTTGAACTACTGTATTCAGGTTTTCTTGCGAACCAAGGATGTTTCTGTAATTTGCACCTTTTAATCCATCAAACAACGTTTTTTCTTTTACCATGCGTAACAAATATGATTTTGCTACCTGAGCATCGCTCAAGCTTCCAATAATAATTACCTGTTGTTTTCCGGTTGTTTCCAAAGAAACTTTCAGGTTCATAATGCCATAATTTTTAGCATTATATGCATCAAAAGCAGCCTTGGTTTTTTCAAAATCCATTGATCCGGAAACGATATAAATGGCTACAAAATGAGGGTCATTGGCACGGTAGGCAAACAGGCCTTTAAACAAAGGAACATCTTCCCGCTTTGGTTTAGGAGCAACTGTTGGCATTTCTTTCACAGGTGTTTCCGCTTGTTGACCAGCGGCAGTGGCAACAGGTTTTAAAACAGACTCCGATTTCTTCAAATCACTCTGTGTCTGAACTGATTTTGTCGTTGGCTTTTCAATTGATTGGGCTACCTGCTTATCTTCCGACTTTGTCATAGGTATAATTCCCAAGTTATCAGCTAATTTTCCAGTTGACTTTGCTGACATAGGTTCAACCTGTTTTTCAATAGTTTTCTCTGCGGTTTTAGTCGGACTCTCCTTTAAGACAGGAACAGCTTCTTCTTTTTTAGAATTTTTATCTAAAACAAGTTGAACAGCCGATTTGTTTCCCAGCTTCCTTGCCTGAAAAACCAAATAATCATCTAAACTAAATGACGTTTTAACCTGGGCGTAATTTTCTTCCGAAATAATAACTTTTTGCACCTTATAATCAGTCAACAACTTTGTCAACGAGGCATCCGTCGAAATTGAATTCAGATACCAAGCGGCTTCGTCGTACGATTCGAAATTGGTTACAGAAAGGGTGCTTCGTGCAGAATCCAGTTTGCTAACTACCAAATCAAAATCTTTTATCATGAACCTAGAAAAATTGAAAGATGCTATATTGTAAAGCAATCGATTCATATTCTCCTTTTTCATTGAACTTACTAACAATATCCGATGCTTGGTTTCTCTTTCTGTTGAGAATTGTTGGGTCGAAGCTTCCTTTATTTCTGCTTTAGTACTTTCATCGCGTCGAGCCAGCAACGAACCGCTAGAAGTTCCTCGTCTGGCTTCTTGCCCCTGACTCATCAATGCCAAAATATCTTTGGCCATCGCACTGACATCGCTTTCGGGATAAGTCTTCAATAAATCGCTCAATGCTGTTTTGAAATTATCTTCGGTATCGTTTTTTCCTATACTCAAAGCATTTAAAAACAAAAACTTAGGCATTAATGTCGATAGAGGAAAGTTTTGTTTAATATGAGCAACATATTTATATACAGTTTTGTAATCGCTTTGATTGTAGGCTTTGTAGGTCAGATTGTAAATAGAGTCCTGCTCGCTATACATACGCTCAAGTCGAGCCGAATAATCTGGTTGCGATAACACCTTTTGATATTTCGAACCGGGAAATTCTGCTATGAGTTTCATTCGATACAAATCCGCTTCGACTTGATTTCCATTTTTTGTTTGCATCAAATAGATATTAAAATAGGCATCAACAACGCGCTTGTCTGTTTTAAATCTGCGAATAAACTCTTCGAATGTACTTATTGACATCGGAATATCTTCAATTTTATCTTTGTAAATCTGTCCCATTGCAAACAAAGCACTAGCTATATCAGCATTTGATTTCTCTATCTGAGCAGACGTAACAGGTATTTGTTTCAAATAAAATTCCGGTTTTTTGTTGTCAAGAACTTCTTTAGAGTTCGACTTTGGAATCAAATCTGTTGAATCATTTTTAACCGTCGGTTGAGTAATACTTTCTTCGGCAAAAAGGGAAGTTGCTTTATTTTCTCTTCTCCAGTTATCTTCTAATTTTCGAAGGCCCCACTTTTTGATAAATTCGGCCTTTCCGCTTCGCATTACATTATCGTTGTAAAAGTACCAATCGCCGGCAACTCCCGGAATATTATTTCTCGCAGTATTCATGCCAATTGGACCTTGGCTCATAAAATCCGATTCCGACTCAGCCTCTGCTATTGCATTTTGTTTATCTTTAAGCTCTTTCGCTACAGCATCCTTTTCGGTTGCAATAAGCTTATTAATTACATTATTCACTGCATCAATGCGTTTACTTTCAGGCATGGCTGCTAAGCGTTGTAAACTATCCTGCAACACAACAATGTCATTTTGAGCCACCAATTCATTCAACATTTCGCCAAGTCTTGTGACCCGGGCATAATCTTCATTCTCATTCGTAATAATCTTCCCGGCCTCCTCATAGCAAGGTTGTGCCGACACATACTTTTTCTTCTTGTAATAAATATCGCCCAAAGTAATGAGGGTAGATGCCTTAGCCAAGCCTTTGCGCGTACTTTTTTCAGTGGAGAGTTTATAATTTTCAATAGCCTTCGCCGTGTCACCGCGTTGCAAATATGTGTTACCAAGCGCAAAATACAATTGATCCAGATAATCTTTATTGTTTTTATTTTTCGACATTTCAATCAATTCCTTTCGAACGATTGAAACGTTACCCTGGTCCAATTGCGCTCTGCTTATTTTAGCATTAAAGTTCATTTCGTAAGGTGGATTTGATTTTATCACCTTCGAATAAAAGTCATAAGCTGCTTTTTTGTTGTCTGCTTTCTGATAAAGCTGAGCTAACAAATAGCTGAAACGCTGCTGAGAGTATTTATCAGTTTCCCTTAATAAAGCTAATTGAAGAAAAGGAATCGCTTCCTTGTATTGGTGCTTTTTCAAAAGCAAGTCTGCATTGACCGATGCAAAAAGACCTATATTAGAATGTTTCAAATTATTCTGCTGAATCTTCGACAAAACCTCCTCTGCTTCATACATCCAACCCATTTCACCATACGCCCGCGCAACCCACAGTTGGCAAGTCACTTCCATATCTTTATCGGTTTTCCCGTAATGACGAATAATGTACGAGAATGTTCCTACCGAACCAAGGAACTCGGCTTTATGAAATTCAGCTTTTCCAAGTAGCACCCAAGCATCTTTCATTGCTGGATTAAACTCTTCCTGATCGTAAAAAAGCTTATATTCCGACGAGCTTGCTTTTTTATAATTCTTTTGCGGCTTAACTTTTATGGAATGTAATTTTATGGCTTTCCGGCATTTTTCAATAGCTCTATCCATATTGGAGGTTGCCGCAGTAGCATTTGAGTGCCTGCTAATCGGATACATTGGGATTACACCCGAATAATCTTCCACATTAGCTTTTTGTATGTTTTTCAACCCATCATTATAACTCACATTCCCATTAAAATACACATTAAACCGTGTATTCATAGCTTGAAAATTTCTGGATGCCCAAGTATTATTTTTAGTAGAACAACCACTGATAAGAACTATCAGCAG
>DATFAW010000443.1:0-8323 GCA_035254165.1 Paludibacter sp. | reverse complement strand
TCTTCAATCAACAGCCAACCATGGAAATTTGTTTTTGTTTCCAATGAAGAAATAAAAGGAAAGTTAGCCGATGTCTCTTCTTTTAATGGGCAAAGGATTAATGAAGCAAGTCATTTGATAGTATTTTGTTCAATCAATAGTATTGAAAAGTTTGAGGAGCAAATCAGGGCAAATATTTCAAAAAGTGCTCAGGAGTATTACAACGAAGTTTTAAAGCCACTTTCTGATTCTGAAATTAAATCGTGGTTGAACCACCAGGTATATCTTTCCCTGGGATTTTTTCTTAGTGCCTGCGCCAGCCTGGAAATTGACACTACTACAATGGAAGGGATTAACAACAAGGAGTATGATAAAATATTGAATCTTACTGATTATACAACATTATTTGCAGTTGCTCTGGGCTATAGAGATGAAGAGGACGCCAATCAACTAAAATTTAAACCAAAGGTTCGGTTGCCAATAGATAAAATTATTCAAACGATATAAGTTTTGCTTTCATTAGCAATTGTAATCACGTAACGAAAGAACGACCCAACAGGGTGTTGAAATAAATAAAAATGGAAACAATGATCAGTAAAATACAATTATTTTCCGCTATAAGCCTGATTGTTCTTTTATTTTCCTGCCATCGGGATGATACAGCCGAACAACCAAGAATGGAATATTTCGAATTAAACAACAGGGAAATTGCCTTTGGTTTGCAGTCCTATTCGCTGGATGTAAATCAAGATGGAAGAAAGGACATCCGATTTTATACTCAATTGGTAGGCGACCCCATTGCACAGGAAGAGAAGGTGCAATTTATTGTCTCAAGTAGTATTGGGGTGTGCCTGCCGGTAAATGCCGATGAAAATATTCCGGTGCTGAATAAGTCAGATATAATTTGGGTGAAAGATTTTGGAAGTTATCAATGGTTTGAGCTTTCTGCAATTGTGCTAACTCAGAAAATTGTTTCATCGGCTACCGGGACCATACGTTGGGATGGGATGTGGAAAAATGCAGCACACAAATTTGTTTCCTTTCAAGTTCAAAGTACCGGTAGGAAATACAATGGATGGGTAGAATTAAGTACCGATACTGTTTCAGAGAAAATTATTCTGCACAGAGCAGCAATATGTAAATCTCCTGATTTAGATATTTACGCGGGAAATTAATAGCACCACCATGATGTATTCGCAAAAATGATGAGCCATGGCGGAATTAAATAAACAAATCATAGAATTTTAAAAATGTGCAATCAGAAAATTCACAAATTCAGTGTTATTGGCATTGCAGTAAGAACTACAAATGAAAATGGTCAGGCCGGGAAAGACATTCCTGCATTATGGAATAAATTTATGGCCGAAGGAATTGCGGAACAAATGAAAAGGGGGTAATATTTTTCTTTGATAACATTTAAATGGTGAATCTGGTGCCCGATAATATTAAAGCCCATAGCAAGTATAGATATCCGATGCTTCCAATTAATGCCAGTTTTCAATAAATCCTCATTGTCAAAACTTTCATAGAGGGAAATTGTAGCTTTCCTTACTGAAATTAACTCTGCAATTATTTGGAGGATATTTTTTTTATTTGCCTTTGAGTTTTTTGAAATCTCATTTTCATCAAATGAGATTGTATATGTGTTGTTGTTTCTGGCAAATTGCAAGACACCTGCGCACAAGAGTCTTTCAATATCAGTAATGTGTTGCAGAATTTCTTTTACTGTCCATTTTTCTGGTTGATAGCTTTTGTATTCGAGATTATTTAAAATACCCATCTCCAATTCATTTATTTGCTTAAGACTATCCATAAAAGCTTCATCAAGTTCTTTGTCAGGCACAAGATTGATATATCGGTCAAAATATTCAGGCATTTCCAATATGTCAGACTTTTTCATTTTTTTCTTTTAATATTTAGAGAATGACGAATAATGTAACGTATAACATTTAAAAGTAAGAATCCCCACTCACTTAAAAAAATTGTAATCACTTGCTTGTCAGGTATATGGCCCTGTTTAAAAACTGAACCAACGGTTGCAGGGCGGTAAAGGCTTCTTTCAATTTCACTTCTCGACTTTCTGACTGCCGACCTGGAATTGCCTGGGATCAATTATTGGAAGGACAGCCCCATGCAGAAAAGTTCCCTTGAATGTAGAAAACATGACACCTCTTGTTGTAGAAATTGAAATAATATTCAATGTTTCTATCAGATGCTGAGGAATAGTTACTTTTCCATCAACTTCAATTGCGATCACTTCTTCAAAATTGATGATTTCGAAAATACAACTGACAGACAATGCACCGAGAACAATGGAGTGATCATCGTTTTTAATTTCAACATGCACAATAACAAAAATGAGCTTATTTGCAGCCTCTGCACGACTTTCAATGCTAATGTTGAAATTGAAATTGGTTACAGGAGTATTCGGATTTGCAGGTAAATTCAATGAGCCATTCAATAACTCAATTGCCCGTATCTGCATTTCTACGTTCACTCCTTTATCTTTTATTTTAGCCATTTTACGCCTGATATAACTGTGAGTAAACCGATTTAAAACCCTGGCTAGCAAAGACACTAGCACCATAAACATCAACTCCCTGTTCGTAAGGGGTTGAGAGTTTAATTGTAGCCGGAACAGCTACAGATTTAACGACAATTTCCTTCCGGTAAACAACCTGAACCTGCTGTTTGCCAAATAAAGCGGTTAATTCAACCCCAAGTGCAGAAGCTATTTCTGTTAAGACATCAACTGTAAAGTTCTGAGTTCCACTTAGCCATTTTGTTATTTCAGATGGATTCTTTCCTACTTTTTCAGCAAACTGCGATTTATTCCAACCTCTGACTCTCACAAAATCTCCTATACGGGCAGCAAGTTGCATTTTTGTTTTAGTTTGCTCCATTTCCAACGGAGTAACTTCATCTAACAGTTCTTGTAATTTAGGGCTGTTATATTTTCTTGCCTTCGTTGTTTTATTCATTGTCGTAATTTTTTAAGTTTCCTCCTAGTTCAGTTCCGTCAGTTGACCAATACAAATCGCCATCATCATTCAACGTTTGTTCCTCACCCTCAGGAATGATAGAGTAAACTTTTGTTTCCCGGCCGCTGAATGGTTCCATTTCGACAATTTCGTAGTTCACTTTGCTCGTTAAAGATTTTATTTTTGAGATATGGCTTGGATATGTGTTTCACTTATAAGTGCAGTTTTGTCTGTAAACCTATATAAAAATTCCTCATTTTTGATTTTTTATATCATTTTTTAACTTTTAAGTAAAAATTGGATTTCCTCCCAATACCTTCCTTTTTTGCCAATTTCTCCCCAAATCCCCACTATCTCCTTCCTATCTGGTTCCTACCTTGTTCGGGAGCGCTATGCTGAAACCCGCACCAGCACTGGAAAAACACGATGCTGACTAGAACAAGTACCGAACAAAACCACGTCCAGACCCTGAAAAACACGATTTTTTGGCGTTAACCTTCTATTGATCAATGAGTTATCCGGGGTTACGTAACCCCCTGTAACCCCGGGACAGCCCTTTCCCCATCTAGTTTTGCCCTGTTCAATTCACCGGTGATCCCGTCTGCAGCGGGAGAACGCGCATTTTATTTTTTAAAACTTAAAAAACAACAACATGGCAATTTTCAGTAAAGGCATCCTGGGCGGTTTCTCAGGAAAGGTTGGGAACGTAATCGGTTCCACCTGGCGGGGTAAGGACGTACTCCGCAATCTTCCCCCAAACGCAAGAGGACGGTAACACGGTCTCAACCGGGTCAGCAGGGCCGAAAAGTTTTCATGCGGATGAAAAAGTTGTGCATCGCAGTAAACGAAACCCTGTAACCTGGTCTTGAAATATTGCAGCAAACCCTGAATAAAAATTAGGTTATTCCGTTAATTTATTTTAAAATGTGTAAGTATTGCTTGTGTCACCACTCCCCGAAAATTACTTTGTTGAAACTGCAATGCCTATCCATTGGATAGGCATTGACTTGTCCTATGTCTGGGACTGAGGTGGCGGGAGCGTGGGAGATAAGGCCGGATAAACCCAACGGCAGGTTTCCGCAGTTTTTTGGGTAGATCACCCGCACTTTTTTGAGTAGAAACGAATCCTCTACCCGAAATTGTGCGGATGTAACCAAATGATTAGCAGTTTTTTTAGTGAGGGAGGGTTCTTACTTTTAAGTGTTGTACGCAACCAGCAGTATATAATTTTTTAATTTCACAAAATGAGTCTTAGTAAAAATAAATACAACCAATTACTTGATAACATTGGCACTACGCTTCAAAAAGCAAAAGAGAATGCTATTAAAGCAATCAACACCGAATTAGTGAAAGCGAATTGGGAAATTGGCAGACACATTGTTGAATTTGAACAGCAGGGAAAAGAAAAAGCGGATTATGGCAGTGCTTTGCTCACAAATCTTGCCAAAGACTTAAAAATAAAATATGGCAAAGGTTTCAGCAAGAGTAATATTTACTTGTGCAGATTGTTTTATATCAAGTACCCAAAATTCCAGACAGTGTCTGGAAAATTGAGTTGGAGCCATTATGCTGAATTGCTTACCGTTTCAGACGACTTAGCAAGAAGTTTCTACGAAAAGCAAAGTATTAAAGAAAATTGGAGTTTCCGAGAAATGAAACGACAAATTGATTCTGCTTTATTTCAACGCTTAGCTTTAAGTAAAGACAAGAAAGGCGTACTGGCTTTAGCAGGCAAAGGACATATAATAAGTACTTCAACAGATGCAATTAAAGACCCGTATGTTTTTGAATTTTTAAACATCCCCAAAGACAGTATTATTAAAGAGCATGATTTGGAGAAAAAGCTTATTGACAACTTACAGAAATTTTTACTGGAACTTGGCAAAGGTTTTTCATTTGTGGCAAGGCAATTTAAAATTACGGTTGACAATGAACATAATTTTATAGACCTCGTTTTTTATCATCGCATATTAAGATGCTTTGTTCTCATTGACCTTAAAATAAAAAAAGTAAAGCATAAAGACATAGGACAAATGAATTTTTATCTGAACTATTTTAAAGAAGAAGAAAACACAGATGGCGACAATGACCCTATCGGAATTATTATTGCGGCAGACAAACACGATTTTTTAGTAAAGTATGCAACTGGTGGGCTTTCAAATAAAATATTCGTTTCAAAATATCAATTGTATCTGCCAGACCAAAAAGTTTTGGAAAAGAAAGTAAAGGAAATCATTGATAGCGAGTAACATCAATTGGACACAATAGGCGAAGTCTCTAATAGCCAACGCACAGGCAACACTCTGCGGTGGGACACAGACCCACATTATAGATGACCGAGAAGAAGTGCGAACGTTCAATAACTAAGCTTTCGTTGCGTCCGCAGGACGAACCATGAAAGCGCTGTTGAACGGAACCTGCGGTAGCCGCTGTTGCATTATGGATTTGTTGATGAAAGTGGAGGTGCTGCTAGGACAGATTTTGGGGTCTGTTTCTTTGAGTGCTAGCTAACACAAAAAAATAGGGTCTTTCAGGGTACTTAGATTCAATCAGGCATATAAAATCCCTTACCCATTACAGTCAAGCAATAGAACAATTTGTTGTTTTCCGTAAAACCAAATCAGGCGGCCCGCGTTTATCAAATATTTCAATGGTGACCAATGTCCCTGTTTTGCAACAAGGACATTTTCTCAAAAGGGTCTTAACTGGTAATGTTGGCCTAAGCACATGTAAACTTCTTTGCAAGTCTTGCAGTTTACCCCGTTTCCAGGTACTACTGATGATGCCATAGTGCCGGATCCGAACAAAGCGATGAGGTAGTATGTGCTGTGCAAAACGGCGGACAAACTCCTCCTTGGTCAGCGACATGATTTTTTGCTTACTGCCACTGCGATAATCCTTGTAAGAAAAGTGCACGTTTTGATCAGATACTTTTTGTAATCGCTGATTACTAATTGCTACCCTATGCGTATACCTGCCCAAATAAGCAATAACCTGTTTGGGTCCACCAAAGGGTCTTTTGGTATAAACCACCCAGTCTTTGAGAAACAAACTATCTAGTAAGACTTTGTCTTCAATGCCGGACTGCCTTAATTGTTGCACATACTTAGCCCTAAACACTTTGCTGAGTGCTTTTACGGCAAAAAGATATTTGTTACTGCGCACCTGTTTATGCCATTTGCCCTGTTGATCCATGCCACCACCGGGCACAATGCAATGCAAATGTGGATGCAGACTGAGATTCTGCCCCCAAGTATGTAATACCGCAAGCATACCCAATTGCAAGTCCGCTGTTTTGCCAAAGAGGTGAAGCGTTTGCCATACTGCTTTGAATAAAGCATCGTACACCAGTGCAGGCTGATATAAAGCCAAGCTGTTCAGCTCCTGTGGCAAGGTAAACACCAAATGATAATAGGTGCAAGGCAATAGGTTAGCTTCTCTGCTCTTTATCCATTCTTGGCGCTTATGCCCTTGACACTTGGGGCAATGCCTATTGCGGCAGCTATTGTAACTGATGTGGATAGTACCACACCCATCACAAGCATCTACATGGCCACCCAATGCAGCCGTACGGCATTGAGATATAGCCCGCAATGTTTTCTGTTGGTGGGTGGTTAGACAAAGTGATGACAGATCAGTATGCTGCACTACATGGGCTACTTCGTAAACTGGTTGCACAGTGCAAAGACTTTATCCAACGGACTTTGCGGCAACTGATCCGGTGGTGTACAGATATGCAGATAAACCAAAGTGTTCTCAATATTGGCATGGCCCAACAGTTTTTGTACGGCAATGATATTGACGCCATCTTCCAGTAAATGAGTTGCATAGGTATGGCGCAGCATATGAACATTTACGTCTTTAAGTATACCGGCATCTTTGGCTATGCGCTTTACTGCCCACTGAACACCCCGCTGACTGTAACGGCCATCAAAGCCTTTACCTTCAGGATTACCTGTTCCTTCAAAGAGGTATTTATAGGGATGTGTTGTGTTGATAAAGGATTTTATACCACGAATCAGGTGTTCACTCAAAGGCACTAGCCGATCCTTATTGCCTTTACTTTGTACAACATGTAGTAAACGCCTATCAAAATCCAGGTGCTTCAACTCAAGGTTGCGTACTTCCATACAACGAAGTCCACAGCCATACAATAAACCCACCAACAGTTTGTGTTTGAGTAGGGAAGCAGTTTTGAGCATTAGCCAAACTTCCTGACGGCTTAATACCACCGGTAGTTTATTGGAGCGGGCAATAGCTGGAAGTTTTAGATAGTCATAGGGAAGCCCCTCTGTCTTCAATAAAAATCTAAGACCATAGACAGTGTGTTTGAAATAAGTTTGAGAGGGTGTTTTACTGCGCTGCTGTAAATCATAGAGATAGTCTTGAACCTGTTCGGGTTCCAGTTCAGTTGGCAGACATTGGAAATGCAGCGTAATAGCAGCCACGTGGCGGCTATAGTTATCAAAGGTTCTTGGACTGCGACCCAGCACAGAAATATTACGCTCAAAGCGATGCAATAGTTCACTGAATCCATTAACTTCACGACAGGCACGGTTGAGGTACTTATTATACCTTAATGCTTCCGGCGATTTTTTTTCGTTGTCATACAAATGTTTTTGGTGAATACTAAATTTACGGATAGTTGCGGAAGGCTACCGTAGGTTTAGTTCAACAAAAGGTTTGCCGCAAGGCTGGCTGACAGAATAGCAATCGGCATCTGTACTACTATCAGCTAATATCGGGCTTGACCGAATTCTATTTGGCTTTTAGTTGTTAACTTCAGCATCAGTTTTTCAATCGGCTTCAGTTACGGGCAGACAGTTATAAAATTCCAGCCCTGCTGCAAGCCTCGACCGTTACCAGCAATGTTGGACGACCAAACTGCCGAGACAATTAGTAGCAAATTGAAATAGAAATTGACAAAAGACATAAATACAACTAATTGTTGTTGGAATACAATAGAAAGTAGTGTGAAAACAACTAATGATAGCGGACTTTATTTGCAACACGACAATGAGCCAAAATACCTTTGTAGCATCACAAAAACATAAAATATGATGCTAAATTCAAAGTCAATTGGCAATAAAATTGCCGCAGCAAGAAAGAAAATTAATCTTTCACAAGCCGACCTTGCACAACAAGTTTCAATCAGTCCTCAAGCAGTAGGTAAATGGGAGCGTGGCGAATCTATGCCAGACATTTCAACATTAAACCGACTTGCAGCAATACTTGGAGTTGACCTTAACTACTTCTCCGATAATTTTAAGAATGAAATAGTTGAAACGACATTTATTGAAAAACAAGACCCCAAGACAGCGGAAAGTCAAAGAGTAAATCCTAGGAAAAAATTTGACTGGAAT
>DATFAW010000442.1:0-6867 GCA_035254165.1 Paludibacter sp. | reverse complement strand
CTATTAAAATCTATTTCAGTAGCATCCGATTTACGAACAAGAGCTTGTCCAAATCCACTATCAACAAGCGTATTAGACAATGAAACGAATACCATAACCAATCCGATTAACGTGTAATCTGCAGGTGTAAGCAAACGTGCTAAAATCATGCTAATAACAAATTGAACCGCTTGCTGTCCAAACCTGTCGACTGTACTCCAGGCTAATACACCCAGCATTTTTTGCTTTAAATTATCGCTCATCTTCTTTTATTTCCCCTTAATTACGTCAAATCCCTGACCGTAAACTCCAATTGCAGAAGATTGTGATATAAAGGCGTTTGGATCAATATCTTTAACTATCCGGAAAATTTTAATAGATTCATTTTTACGAGCTACAACAGTAATTACTTTCACAGGCTCTTTTGAATACCATCCCATTCCATCCAAAATAGTAACTCCGCGGTGAACATCCAGGTTGATTCTGGTCGCAATCTGTTCGTACTCTTTCGAAAAAATAAAGAATTGTACTGATTGACGAACACCATTAATAACCATATCCACAGCAATAGTTGAAACTGCCATAGCAGTAAGCCCATAAACGATACGTTCTATACTACCAAAATTAAGAAAATACGAAGAGCAGATAATCAACACGTCACAATAAAGCAGAATTCTACCCAAGGTTATATTTCTGTACTTATTCACGACTTTAGCAATAATATCTGTTCCTCCTGAGCTGCCATTAGCCAGAAAAACAATCCCAATTCCGGCACCCGAGAGTAATCCTCCAATTACACAGGCCATAAAGTTGTCATCCTTTCCAACAAATGTACCTGTTACCGCTTGAGGAAGAACAGAAAAGTAGAAAGTCATTATCGCAACACCGTAAATAGTTCGAAGGCTAAATTTCAAACCAATAGTTCTAATTGCTATTAATAGTAAAACTGCATTAATCGAGAAATAGGTGATAGATATTGGAAGCCCGGTTGCATAATAAACCAAGGCACCTACACCAGTTACACCACCACCAGTAATTTGATGGGGTAATAAAAATGCTTTCCAGGCACCTGCGTATAAAAACAGGCCGAATGCAATGAAAATATATTCACGAACGTCAATCCAGGTTTGCTTGCCCATCTTTTTGACATTTCCGCTAACCCCATGAAGGGAACCTGAGCTAGTTTTATCTTTAAAATTATTGTTCTGAGTTTTCATAAATGTGTATCTAATTGCAAAATAATTCCTCTTTAAAGGATCATAGAGAATCTCACAAAACAATATTAACGATTTTGCCCGGAACAACAATAATTTTCTTAGGTGTTTGCCCAGCTAGCTGTTTCAATGTTTGTTCATTGGCCATAGCCTCTTTCTCAACATCTTCCTTACTCAGGTCAGCTGAAAGTTCGAGTGTAAAACGTACTTTTCCATTGAATGAAATCGGATATTTCACTGCTGTTTCTTTCAAATAATCTTCATTACAAATTGGGAAAATGGCATCACAAACTGTTTCTGCATTTCCAAGCGCGTGATATAGTTCTTCGGCAATATGTGGTGCAAAAGGAGCTAGTAATATCGAAAGTGGCTCCAGAATCGCTTTCTTGCTACATTTCAACGTAAACAGTTCATTCACACAAATCATAAAGGCCGAAACCGACGTATTGTATGAGAAATTCTCAATATCATACGTAATCTTCTTGATGGTTTTGTGCAAAATTTTCAGTTCCTCGGCGGTCGGAACATCAGCATTTACAATAAAATTATTTTCTTTATAAAACAATGACCATAAACGTTTTAAGAAACGATGAACGCCATCAATCCCGTTGGTATCCCAAGGTTTTGATTGTTCCAATGGACCGAGGAACATTTCGTACAAGCGCAATGTATCAGCTCCGTATTTTTCTACAATGTCATCCGGATTTACTACATTGTACATTGATTTGGACATTTTTTCTACCGCCCAACCACAAACATATTTTCCATCTTCAAGAACAAACTCGGCAGATTTGTATTCCGGATTCCAGTTTTTAAATTTTTCTGTATCCAGCACATCATTAGAAACGATATTTACATCTACGTGAATTTGAGTCGTTTCATATTGATCCTTTAAATTCAGCGATACAAATGTATTCGTGTCTTTAATGCGATACACAAAATTGCTTCGTCCCTGAATCATTCCCTGGTTCACCAGTTTTTTAAATGGTTCATCTTCGCAAACAACTCCCAGGTCGTATAAAAATTTATTCCAAAAACGGCTGTAAACCAAGTGACCTGTAGCATGCTCTGTTCCACCAATATACAAATCCACATTTCGCCAATATTGATTAGCTTCAGGGCTTACCAATGCTTTATCGTTTTTAGGATCCATGTAACGCAAGTAATATGCCGAAGAACCTGCAAAACCTGGCATTGTATTAAGTTCTAGTGGATAGCCATCAATTTCCCAGTTTTTAGCGCGTCCCAGTGGTGGTTCGCCTTTTTCGGTTGGCAAAAATTTATCAACTTCAGGCAATTCCAATGGAAGCTTACTTGCATCAAGCATGTAAGGCATATCGTCTTTGTAATAAACCGGGAACGGTTCGCCCCAGTAACGTTGGCGGCTGAAAATAGCATCGCGCAAGCGGAAATTCACTTTCACACGACCTAATTTCTTTTCTGCAATATAC
Organism: Paludibacter sp.; assembly: GCA_035254165.1. GTDB lineage: Bacteria > Bacteroidota > Bacteroidia > Bacteroidales > Paludibacteraceae > Paludibacter. Next base: position 4,223 of record DATFAW010000442.1, on the reverse strand, counting down.
TCTTTTGCTTTCGCAATAGCTTCTTTTACAGTGAGTCCGTTCAGGAATCCTGAATTCATCATAATTCCTTCTTTGGCATCCAGACTTTCTTCACTCACATCGCAACCTTCAATCAATGAAATGATTGGCAAATTGAAATGACGGGCAAAAGCATAGTCACGGCTATCGTGCGCCGGAACAGCCATGATGGCACCAGTTCCGTAACCAGCCAATACATAGTCGCTTATCCAAATAGGTATTTCAGTTCCGCTTACCGGATTGATAGCATACGATCCGGAGAAAACACCGGTAACACGCCGATCGGCAAGGCGTTCACGTTCAGTACGTTTTTTCGTTGCATCCAAATAATTCTGAACTTCAGTGGCTTGTTCAGGCGTTGTGAGTTGTTTCACCAAATCACTTTCCGGAGCAAGAACCATAAAAGTCACACCGTAAATGGTGTCAGCTCTGGTTGTAAAAACTTCGAAATTGAAATCTTGATCTTTTATATCAAATCTAAGCTCAGCACCTTCGCTTCGTCCAATCCAGTTTTTTTGCGTTTCAGTCAATGAATCAGTCCAGTCAATTCCATTTAAACCATCGAGTAAACGTTGAGCGTAGGCCGAAACACGCAAGCTCCATTGACGCATAACGCGTTGTTCTACCGGATGACCACCACGTACAGAAACTCCTTCGCTAACTTCGTCGTTGGCCAAAACAGTTCCGAGCGCCGGACACCAGTTTACTTTCAAATCCGCTAAATAAGCAATTCTATAGTTGAGCAAAATTCCTTGTTGTTCTTTTTCTGTTTTCGATTTCCACTCCTCGGCAGTAAACTGCAATTCTTCAGTACACGAGGCTTGGACTCCTTCTGTTCCCGAAGTTTCAAACGCTTTTACAAGCGATTCAATTGGCTGGGCTTTTTGCAGTTTTGTATTGAAATAGTGGTTGAACATTTGAATAAATGCCCATTGGGTCCATTTGTAATAATCAGGCTCGCAAGTACGAATCTCTCGACTCCAATCGTAACAAAAACCGATTTTATCTAATTGTTCACGGTAGCGAGCTATATTCTTTTTAGTCGTAACAGCCGGATGTTGACCTGTTTGGATAGCATATTGTTCCGCAGGCAAACCGTAGGCATCATAACCCATTGGATGAAGTACATTGAAACCTTGCAGACGTTTGTAGCGGCTAAAAATGTCAGAAGCAATGTATCCGAGTGGATGACCAACGTGTAATCCTGCTCCCGACGGATAAGGAAACATGTCCAAAACATAGTATTTAGGTTTGTTTTTGTCAATTCCGGTTTTATACGTATTGTTCTTCTTCCAATAAGCTTGCCATTTTTGTTCTATTTCTCTGAAATTATACTCCATAATATGCTGTAAATAAGTGATTACCGTTTTATCCAAGATGCTTTCTAAAATTCAAAATAAGCATGCAAAGTTAATCAATTTAGCCGAATAATAAATTCAGACACAAGCTAAAAATCACATTCATTGTTTTTTAATGAATGTTGTAAGTTAGTGTTTAAAGAAAAATGATTATTTTTGTGGGTTAATTAATTAAATCATCCTGAAAATGACAAATCCACATTCATCTATACAATTCAAAGTTCCGGAACCGACGCTGAGACGTTTGCCATGGTATTTAGCTTACGCTCAATTAGTTTTAAAAGAAGGAGAATTATATCTTTCGTCTACTCAAATAGCTAAGAATATAGCTGTTGACGCATCGATGGTTGCTAAAGATTTATCTTACGTAAACATTTCAGGTAGAACTCGCGTAGGTTATGATGTAAAAGAACTTGTTGGCATTCTCGAAGCATTTTTGGGTTTTACAAACTCACACAAGGCTTTTTTATTTGGTGTAGGAAGTTTGGGGGGCGCCTTGATGCATGACAACGGACTGGAACAATTTGGATTGGAAATAGTTGCTGGTTTTGATGTAAAATACGAATTATCAGGCACAAGTATAAATCGAATTCCAATACATCATATAGATCGTTTTGTGGAGCTTCAACGTCAGACTGGAATTAACATTGGAATTTTAACAGTACCTGTAGATAAAGCTCAAATGGTTTCGGAAATAATGATTGCAGGTGGCATCCAGGCTATCTGGAATTTTACGCCATTCCGTATTCGCGTTCCTGAAAACATAATTGTTCAGAACACATCAATATATGCACATTTAGCAGTTATGTTCAACCGCTTAAATGCAATAAAAGAAGATGAAAAGACACGGATTTTAAATCAGAAACAGCAAAAAGCAAAATGAAAATATTAGCTATTGGTCAAAACTACGCAGAGCACAACAAAGAGCTAAATAGCGCAACTCCCTCTGAACCGGTCGTTTTCATGAAACCTGATTCAGCACTTTTAAAAAACAACAAACCATTTTTTATTCCGGATTTCACCCAAGAGTTACATTACGAAACCGAGCTGATCATAAAATTCAATCGGTTAGGCAAGAATATTGACTCAAAATTTTCTCAACGTTATTTTGCAGAGATAGGCCTAGGTGTTGATTTTACTGCACGCGATTTACAACGAAAGCTTAAAGCGGAAGGAAAGCCCTGGGAAATCAGTAAAGCATTTGATAATTCGGCTGTTATTGGTGATTTCTTACCCGTTACTGAATTGGGCGATATTCAAAACATCCGGTTTCGACTTGATTTAAATGGCAAAACTGTCCAAAACGGCAATTCGGCTGACATGATTTTCCCAATTAACGAACTAATATCCTATGTAAGTCGTTTCTTCACCATAAAGATAGGTGATATTCTTTTCACCGGAACTCCTGTAGGAGTAGGAAAAGTGGAGATAGGCGACAGACTTGAGGGTTATATCTTTGATAAAAAAATGTTTGATTTTTATGTCAAATAACCGATCCTACTATTTTAGCAAATAATAGGCTTCAATCAGTTTCGTTACTTGCTAAATGATTTTTCATTTCAAAACTACTTTATCTAAATGAAATATAGAATTGCACTTTTCTGTTTTCTAAGCCTATATATTTCAACCTTATTCGCTCAGCAAGAGCAAACTAAGTCCTACAACCTGAATTGGAAAAATTTAGAAAAATGGTATTCTAATTCTTCTTCAATTCAAGTATTAAGTTTTGATGGTGCTCATTATCCTTTCGAAAACCGTTTGCCATATTTTCATGAGCAAATTCCATGTGATCCTACATTTTCATATCGGGCGGAAATAAAAAATCCGGTTTATATTCCAACAACAAACGAAGAATTTACGTTGTTATCATCAAATAATTCTTTTGGCTCCGAACCTAAATTCATCACAAGTTTTCACAACAGACAAGGAGCAAATTTTTTCAATGTAAATATCTTGCCATTTATAAATAAGGACGGACGAATTCTCAAATTACAATCCTTTGATTTGCAAATTACGAAAGAGAGCAATCCACAAAAGATTGCTTTAAAAACAAACCATACTTACACCTCAAATTCTATTCTATCGCAAGGTAAATTCATTAAAATAAAAGTCGTCGATAGTGGGGTTTATAAACTAACGTACGAAGATTTGGCAGCAATGGGATTAGACCCCGCCAATGTACATATTTTCGGATATGGCGGAAATGTTCTGGAGCAAAATTTTTCGCTTCCAAAGATTGATGATCTGCCTGAATTAGCCATCTACATGAACAAAGGCACTGATGGCATTTTCAATGCGGGAGACTATGTTTTGTTTTATGCACAAGGCATAAATAAGTGGGCGTATGATAAGTCGGCAGCAATGTTTACACATACGATTAACCCATATTCAAGATATGGGTGTTATTTTGTCACCTCCAACACACAAACAGGGAAAAGAATCGAAGACAAAGCAATTATTTTGCCCGATTCTGCAACAATAAATACGGTAGCTGAATTTTCTGATTATAATGTTTACGAAAAAGAAGTCGTCAATTTGACTCAATCAGGAAAAGTTTTTTATCAGCCTTTGGGCGATGCAAATTCCTTGAATGTCAGCTTTAATGCTCCCAATATTGTATTGAGTAATACAACAAAAGTTCGTTTAGATGTAGCAGCTTCATCATCTGTTTCATCTATTTTTACATTGAGCTTAAATGGCGGACAAGCAAATACACTCTTTGTCAACCAACTAAGTGGCGACAACTATGAACAAGGAGTAGGCGCTTCCGGTACTTTTACATTTACGCCTATAAATGATGCGCTGACTTTTAATCTTTCGTATTCAAAACCGACCTCCACCTCTTTG
>DATFAW010000441.1:0-2902 GCA_035254165.1 Paludibacter sp. | reverse complement strand
AACGGGATTACCAAGAAACTGGAAAGCTCCAGTAACAGATTTAAATAATTGGCCAAGACTGGTACAATTGGCTTACTTATATTATGATAAAAACGGAAATGAAATTTCAGGTGGAGATTTTATTATTAAGCCTGAAGGTTTTACAATCCCAACCGAAGCTTCACGTATTCATGGAATTTCGACGGAAAGAGCAATTAGAGAAGGTGAATCATTGATTGGCGTTTTACAAGAGTTTCAATCTTTAATAAATCAAGCCGAAGTGCTTGTTGCTCATAATATGAGTTTTGATGAAAAAATTGTAGGAGCAGAATTGTTGCGAGCCGGAATGCAAAATTCGATACCTGCAAAAAATAAAATATGTACAATGCAAAGTACTACAAATTTTTGTGCTCTTGATGGACCTTATGGATATAAATGGCCTAAGTTATCAGAATTACATTATAAATTATTTAGAACAGGATTTGACGAAGCTCACAATGCTGCGGTGGATATTACAGCAACAGCAAAATGTTTTTGGGAATTAAGAAGAATTGGAAAAATATAGCGAATAATGTCAACAATCATAGAGGACTTTATACTAGACTAAACAGACTTAAGTGAAATTCGCCCGCTAGCACGGTTCTAGGAACAGTGCTAATACGAAAGAAAGTGTTGGCTGAAAAAACTGATTTGTAACTAGACTAATGCATTTCTACAACAGACAGACAAAGAAATAACGATTTGACGAAATAATGGAATAAACAAATAGTCAAAAGCTAAACAAGGATATAGAAATCAGACTAAACAAAAACGAAACTAATTAGAAATTTGATTAATAATGAGTTCTTTAATTTTTACTATTCCAGAAATGGAGAAGGTTCAGGTTGTGAAAAATTTGTCATACAAGTGCGAAAAAGAAAAGAAATACAATTTTGATATTTGTTACCCACTCAATTATGATAAAGAAAAGTTCTACCCAACAGTAATCTTAGTTAGTGGAGGGAGCGGAAAAACGCTAAAACTAAACGAAAATTTTAGAGAAGGGTTTATTTCTTGGGGTAAGTTATTGGCAACTTCAGGGTTACTTACTGTTCATTTCATTTGGAACTATAAATGCCCTGAAGATATTACATACTTTATTGATTTTGTGCGTGAGAACTCATATAAATTTAATATAGATAAAGACAGGATAGCTACTTTTTCATTTTCAAGAGGTGTAAATCTAAGCATTGACAACATATTAAAATCAGATTCCGGATTTTTAAAAAGCATGGTAATTTATTATGGTAAAATACCAGATTATTTGACAAAAGAATGCAGAACTAATTTACCCCCAATTTTGATAGCTATGGCTGGTAATGACAAATTCTTTAGTACTGATTGTAATGACAAGTTTATTGACAGATATAAAAATGATACAATGATACTAAAAACGATACATGAAACGGGAGAACATGCTTTTGATATTCGAAATAATGATGACAGATCTATTGAAATAATAAAGAAAACCGTAGAGTTTTTGAACAGTACCTTAATAAACAAAACTGCGGGCAGCTAACACACTTTCCCGCTGGTGCCATTTCCCAAAACCGTGTTAATACGAAAGAAATATATAAACCAAGAACTCACAGGTATGGAGACCTGCGTCAGCAGAGGCTTCACTCCCACTTTCGGAGTTTTGCCGACAGCTTTTTGTTTATCAGTACCTGTTTTAGTCTGGAGACAGTCTGACTGAATATCTGGTCATTCGGGTTAAGTAAGGAGGCACGCTGTTTAAGGAATATGGGCATTTCAATTAAGGAATGGCTAGTTCTGATTGAGTATTTTTACATCCCAATTCAGTCACGAAGTGATCAATGAAGGAATGACCCACCTGAATTGTATCAGGACCTACCTAGATTAAAAAATGTTGCATTCGGGTCTCGCGAGTTCCAACTCGCGGCGTTTATACAATCTTGCGAGTCGGGACTTGCAAAACCCAATTCAAAACATAAAGATATAAATGGAAAATATAAACAGCAAACCCAAATTGATCATTCTTTCCGACTTATGGGGAAGAGAAAAGTCCGGCTGGACAGATTTTTATGTTGAACGTTTACAAAACTACTACAACATAACCTGCTACGATTGTTGCGAATTAGGTGGAATAGATAAAACCAGCTATACAGAGCCGGATTTACACCATCAATTCATAAGCGGTGGAATAGAAAGAGCCGTGATAAATCTACTGACGAATGAGAAAGAAGAAATTAGTGTATTGGCCTTTAGCATTGGAGGTGTTATTGCCTGGAAAGCAGCTTTATTGGGTTTAAAGGCAAAAAGTCTATTCGCTGTATCATCCACCAGGCTGAGGTATGAAACCGAAAAGCCCGATGGGAGAATTGAACTCTATTTTGGCGAAAATGATGTGCATAGACCTTCGAATGACTGGTTACGAACGATGAAAATAAGTAGCCATACGTTGCGTAATGAAAGCCATGAACTATACCGGAAGCCAGAATTAGCTCAAATGTTGTCGGAAGATATTTTGAAACCGGGTGTCATTCCGAAAGAATAAGTTTCAGCCGGAAAAAGGAATTAAGTAATGGCCAAAATATAATGTCGTATTTAATCAACCACATAGTAGCACTTAGTAACATAGATACACATAGCTGTTTTCAGCATACATAGAATACATAGTCAACTGCTATTTGTTTCAAAAAAAAACTATGTGGTTCTCCCGATAGTCGGGATGTTCCATATGTCTACTCAAAATCAAGTTTTTATTTTTCCAGAAGCAGTAATTTTATAACTATGTGGTTCTATGTTACTAAGTGCTACTATGTGGTTGAATATTCTTTTAAGGATTATGACATTTAATTATTACAATTACTTATTCTTATTTGTTTTAGTTACTTTTGCAAAATCAAATCAATCCTGCAAT
>DATFAW010000440.1:0-4200 GCA_035254165.1 Paludibacter sp. | reverse complement strand
ATTGAAGCAGAACTAAGAGCCCGTAGGGGAAAAAATGCATAACAAATATCAATCAAGTCAAGTCAAATAAAATAAAAATAAGATGAAAATTAAAATTATTCTCACAATTACGGCTGCTGTTCTTTTTTTATCCGTGCATACAATGGCTCAAGAAACATTGGCTAAGGCTACTGAAGGTAAATTTTTGTTTGGTGTAGCTGTCAATATGCAGCAAGTCAATGGTGTTAACCCTAAGGAATCCGAATTAATCGCTAATGAATTCAGTGCAATTGTCCCTGAAAATTGTATGAAGCCCCAACCTACCGAACCTGAAGAAGATAAATTCTTTTGGGGTGATGCAGATAAATTTGTAGCTTTTGGAGAAAAAAACAAACAGGTCGTAACCGGCCATTGTCTTATCTGGCATTCTCAAGTAGGCAGATGGATGTTTGTTGATGCAGATGGGAAAGATGTATCTCCCGAAGTTCTGAAAGAACGTATGCGTAAGCACATTTATTCAGTTGTTGGTCGTTATAGAGGTCGTATAAAAGGATGGGATGTTGTTAACGAAGCTTTTGAAGATAATGGAACATACCGTAAAAGCAAATTCTACCAAATTCTGGGCAAGGATTTCATCAAATATGCTTTCCAGTTTGCACATGAAGCCGATCCTAATGCAGAATTGTACTACAATGATTATAATGTAGAAACAGCGTCTAAATGTGATGCAATTGTCCAGCTTGTGAAAGAACTCAAAGCCGCAGGATGCAGAATTGATGCTGTTGGTTCACAATCACACATGCATTTGACAACGCCTACGCTTGAAGCTACAGAAACCAGCTTTAAAAAGCTAAAAGCAGTCGGTGTACATATTCTTATCACCGAATGGGATATCTCTATTCTTCCAAGTCCGTATGATGGGGCAAATGTTTCTGCTAGTTTTGCTTATTCAAAGGAAATGGATCCTTATCGGGAAGGAGTACCTGACTCAATTCAACAAAAATGGAATCAACGAGTTCTGGATATGTTCGAGCTCTTCCTCAAATACAACGATGTAGTAGATCGCGTTACAGTTTGGGGGCTGAACGATGCAGGAACATGGTTGAATGGCTTCCCTATCCGTGGCAGAAAAGATTATCCAGTACTCTTTGACCGCAATAACCAACGTAAGCATGTGGTTGACGAAATGATTAAAATCGCAACAAAATACAAATCTAAAAAATGAAAAAATCGAGATATTTAGTAGATAATTTATACACAGCTGATCCGGCAGTGCATGTATTTAATGGTAAACTGTATATTTATCCTTCTCACGACATTGAGTCGGGTATTCCAGAAAATGATAATGGCGATCATTTTGATATGCGCGATTACCACATCTTTTCAATGGAAAACATTGATGGAAAAGTAACAAACCATGGAGTGGCACTTGACGTAAAAGATATTGCTTGGGCGGGTCGTCAGTTATGGGATTGCGATGCTGCTTTCAAAAATGGGAAGTATTACCTTTACTTTCCTTTGAAGGATAAAACCGACATTTTCCGTATTGGCGTTGCTATCAGCGAAAAACCCGAAGGACCTTTCATTCCGCAAGATGCTCCTATCAAAGCCAGTTATTCCATTGATCCCTGCGTTTTTGAGGATGAAGACGGAAGTCATTACATGTATTTTGGTGGTTTATGGGGTGGACAACTACAGCGTTACCGGAATAATAAAGCCATTGAATGCGGGCATGAACCAAAAGACGACGAACCGGCATTGCCTTCGCGTGTGGTGAAACTTAGTGAAAACATGCTCGAATTCAACGAAGAGCCACGTGAAGTTATCATTCTTGATGAAAAAGGAGAAATATTAAAAGCAGGAGATCATGAACGCCGCTTTTTCGAAGCTTCGTGGGTGCACAAATATCAAGGTAAATATTACTTTTCATATTCAACCGGTAATACTCATAAATTGTGTTATGCCGTTGGTGACAACCCTTACGGACCATTTACATATAAAGGTGTAATTCTTACCCCGGTAGTAGGCTGGACTACACACCATTCAATTGTAGAGTTCAAGGGAAAATGGTATTTGTTTCATCACGATAGTGTACCTTCGGGTGGCAAAACCTGGCTGCGCAGTATGAAAGTTGTGGAATTGGAATACAATCAGGACGGAACTATTATTACCATTGATGGTGGAGGAGAATAGTTTTGGTTTGATCATTTGGTTTAAAATGAACTGTGCTAGGCTAAGTTTTATTTAAATCAGGCTTATTAGTGAAGCGGGGCTTGTCTCCGCTTTTTTTGTGTTGGCTCGACGAGTCCGAACGGGAAGAATAAATGTTAATGTCCTTGTCGCCTGATGTTTGTCAGTTTATATTTCATTGATAATTCGGATTGTGTTCTACGTTTTTTTTTAAATTGGATCAGAGTGGAAATCGCCGATTTCAAAAATAATAAACTCGTTTGAGGCAAAACTGTCACCGGGTTTTGTGGCAAACCCCAAAATCAGATTATTTAGATTTTACCAACACACTACGAGTGCATATTAACCATGTATTGACCAATATTGAATTCAATGCGGATTTCTTCCCAAAGATTCATGGGTTGATTTATCTGTAATTTAAACTAAATCTTATTGAAAATGTAATTTTATTTGTGAGTCTACTGAAAAAAAATATATCTTTGCACACGTTTGTATTTTCATGCAGGATGAATAAAAGGATAACGATAAAAGATATAGCTAAAGAACTGAATGTGCATCATTCAACGGTGTCACGTGCTTTGCGCAACGACCCGCGTGTGAATGAGAAAACGCGTGATATGGTGTTGTCTTATGCTCGTGAGCATGAATATCAGATAAATATGAATGCTGTCCAGTTGCGGGGTTCCAGCAACAATGCCATAGCATTAATTGTACCTAACATCAATCACAGTTTTTTCTCTGATATTATTAGCCAACTCACCGATTTGGCTTTTCAAAAGGGCTATGTGATTTCGGTTTTTCAATCAAATGAAAAATGCATGCAGGAAAAGGAAATTGTAAACACAATTGTAAAACATAATTTTGCAGGAGTGATTGTTTCCATTGCCAAAGATACAATTAACAGCGGGCATTTTGCCATACTCAAGAAATTTGGTATTCCGTTGGTTTTTTTTGACCGTGTTTGCGAGGATATTCAAACTCCAAAAGTATTGGTGAATAATTACGAAATAACATTCTCTGCTACAGAGTATCTTGTAAGCAAAGGATATAAAAGAATTGTTCATTTAACCGGAACAAATGGAATTAATGTGTTTCGCGACCGTCAGAGAGGATATACTGATGCTTTGCAGAAAAATAATCTCGAATATATTCAGCCAATAATACTTGAGGATGATTTTAGTGTAGAAATAGGGAAGAACATTTTATCAAAACTTTGGAATTCGCCAGAACGACCAGATGCAATCATTTCATCGTCCGTACATTTGACAATGGGAATTCTATTGCAGGCAAGGGCTTATGGTATTGATATTCCGGCGCAATTGGGATTAATTACCTTTGGAACTTTACTTTCATCTGAAATTATTCAACCTCAGGTAACCTATATTGATCAACCTGAAAAGGAAATAGCTGAGATTTCATTCGAATTACTCGAAAAAATGGTAAGTCATGAATTGCCTGCAGATGAAACTTTTCAAAGAGAAGTAAAAGCCAGAATTGTTTGCAAAGAAACTTGCTGATTTCTCTTGTGATATTGAAGGAATAAATTCATTTCAAATACATTAAAAATAAAAACATAAATATCTCAATTAATGCACACGTGTGCCTATAAACTTAAATATCATGTTAAAAGGAATTTCACCGTTAATAAGTCCAGAACTGTTAGAAGTTTTGGCGCGTATGGGTCATGGAGACGAAATAATTCTTGCTGATGCTCATTTCCCAGGCGAAACGTTTAATAATCGTGTTTTGCGTGCTGATGGACTTCGCATTCCTGAATTGTTGGCAGCTATTCTACCGCTGTTTGAACTTGATGCGTACGTTCCGCATCCACTTGTTATGATGGCTGCCGTTTCCGGCGATCAACTAGACCCAAAAGTAGAAGAATCTTATTTGAAAAGTATTTACATTACAAATCCAAATGTATCTGCTATTGAACGGATTGACCGTTTTGCATTTTATGATCGGGCCAAAACCGCTTTTGCAGTAGTAATGACTGGTGAAACCGCTAAATATGGTAATATCCTCTTGAAA
>DATFAW010000439.1:0-3950 GCA_035254165.1 Paludibacter sp. | reverse complement strand
TGTTTATATATTCCGGTGCTCTGCACCTTAGATTTGTAGGCTATTGATTTTGCTACAAAGATTATGGTGCGCTGCACCTTTGATTTGTGGTTTGTTTGTATTGCGATAAATGTAACGACGCATTACCTAGATAATGATATTACATCTCATTGGCAATATTGGGTACAGCGCACCCGGATATTTGTAGATGCAAACGACAAATAACAATAAAGGTGCAGAGCACCGTCAATCTTTGTAGCTAAACAGAATAAAATAATTCAAAGGTGCAGAGCACCGAAATATATATTCATTACCATAAAATGATTAATTATGGCAAATACCTATACCCAATGTTACGTTCATCTGGTTTTTTCGCCTAAAAACCGTGAAACATTAATAAATAAAGCATGGAAAGATGAACTTGAGAAATATATAACAGGTATCATTCAAAATCGAAAACATAAATTGCTAGCAATTGGGGCAATGCCTGACCATATTCATATTCTGATAGGTTATAACTTAAATGAACTAATTCCTGATTTAGTTGAAGAAATAAAAACATCAACAAATGTATGGATTAAAGAAAATCGATTATCTAAATTTAAGTTTGAGTGGCAACATGGTTATGGAGCATTTACACATTCGAGAATGCAAATAGACACTGTTGTGAATTATATTCTCACACAAGAGCAGCATCACAAAAAGAAATCATTTAAAGAAGAATATCTGGAAATGTTGACGAAAAATAGGGTCCCATTTAAGGAAGAATACTTATTTGATTTTTTTCAAGATATAGAATGATGATATTTCGGTGCGCTGCACCTTCTATCTGTGGTTCGTTTGTGTTGCTACAAATATAACGGTGCGCTGCACCTGATTACGGAGCATTATTCCCTGATATTGACAGCAATCAACAACATGCACAAGCAAAGGTGCAGCGCACCGTTATATTTGTAGCTAAGCAGAATAAAATGATCCACAGGTGCAGAGCACCGGAATATAATACATCTCATTTCCGGTGCGCTGCACTTGCCACCAAAACAAACACCGGCTGAACCTCATCATAGAAGTTCAGCCGGTTTTTTATTAGATTCTATTGAATATTAGATGATCAGCATAGCATCACCATAAACTCCAAATTTATATTGTTCTTTAATTGCGATATCATAAGCTTTCATGATTAAATCATAATCTCCAAAAGCGGCTGTAAGCATAATCAGCGTTGAATATGGCAAATGGAAGTTCGTAATCATAGCATTTGCTACCGTAAAGTCGTAAGGAGGAAAAATAAACTTGTTAGTCCAACCATCGTAAGGCTTAATCTTACCTTCGGTACCCACTACGGTTTCCAAAGCACGCATAACGGTTACACCCACCGCACAGATATTTCTATTCTCTGAGTGCGCTTTATTTACTTTCTCAACTGTTTCAACCGAAACCGACATTTGTTCCGAGTCCATTTTATGTTTGGTCAAGTCTTCCACATCTATTTCGCGGAAGTTACCTAAACTCATGTGCGAAGTTACAAATGTAGATTCGATACCTTTAATTTCCATCCGTTTCAACAATTCGCGACTAAAGTGCATTCCTGCAGCAGGTGCTGAAACAGCTCCTTCATTTTTAGCAAAAATAGTTTGAAAACGATCTGCGTCATCCGGTTCCACTTCACGGGTTATATTGCGTGGAAGTGGTGTTTCACCCAACGAATAGAGTCCCTTTTTGAATTCTTCGTGTGTTCCGTCGAATAAAAAACGTAATGTACGCCCACGAGAGGTGGTATTATCAATCACTTCTGCTACAATCGAATCATCTTCACCGAAATACAGTTTATTCCCGATACGGATCTTACGAGCTGGTTCTACCAACACATCCCAAAGACGCATTTCATGATTCAACTCACGCAACAAAAAAACTTCAATTTGTGCACCGGTTTTTTCCTTGTTTCCATACAAACGAGCCGGAAAAACTTTTGTGTCGTTGAAGACGAATAAATCATTTTCATTAAAGTATTCAAGTACATCTTTAAACGTTCTGTGTTCGATTTCTCCGGTTTTGCGATGCACTACCATTAAACGCGATTCATCACGATGCTTTGACGGATATTGAGCAATAAGCTCTTCCGGTAGCTTGAATTTAAACTTTGATAACTTCATATTTTATTGTTTAATTGTTTCTTTTTAAATGTATACCTGCAAACTATGCGATAATTAACAGATTACTGATCATTAATCATTGTTGACTGATTACTGTTGAGATTGTTCAAAATTTCTTTTTCCACATGCAACACCAGGTCATCAATTTGCCAGCAATCTTCCAATCGAACATTGCCTATGCGGGTCCTTTCCAATGCAATTAAATGTGCACCGCTTCCTAATGCCAACCCAATATCGCGAGCCAAAGCACGGATATAGGTTCCTTTGCTACACACCACCCGAAGCTTCAGAACAGGCAATGTAAAATCCAGTACTTCAATCTCATCTATAACCAACAACTTTGGTTTTAGTTCAACTTCCTGTCCATCGCGCGCATAATCGTAAGCACGCTTACCATCCACTTTCACTGCCGAATAAGCCGGTGGCACTTGCCATATTTCTCCCAAAAAACGTGGAATCACTTCATCCACCAATTGCCGGGTAATATGTTCGGTTGGATAAGTCCCATCAACCGGCAATTCCAAATCAAACGACGGCGTAGTTGCTCCCAACTCCAGCGTGGCAATATATTCTTTTGTTTGATATTGAAAACTTTCAATGAGCTTTGTAGATTTTCCGGTACAAATTATCATTACTCCGGTAGCCAAGGGGTCGAGCGTTCCGGCATGACCTACCTTCAGCTTTTTCATTTTGAGGGTTTTCTGCAGCTTCCAACGCAATTTACTCACCAGATTGAATGAAGTCCAATTCAATGGCTTCGCTACATACAACACTTCTCCTTCTACAAAATTCATCTTAATATATCTATTTAGACGCATAGCAATGCGCCTCCAGTAATGTAACCGGTTACAAAATGTCTAAATCAACTCCTAAAAACAACAATACTAAAATGATGATTCCAACTAGAATCCGGTAATAACCAAATGCTTTGAAACCGTATTTTGTAAGAAATCCTATGAAGAATTTTATTGCAGCCATTGCCACCACAAACGCAACCAGATTACCTATTAATAAAGTCACTAAGTTTTCAGACAACATAGATTTCCCTGCCGGATCCATAAATAATTTCAGTAATTTATAGCTCGAAGCTGCTGCCATGGTAGGAACAGCCAAAAAAAACGAAAACTCTGCTGCATTCTTACGGGTTAACTTTGTAGTCATACCACCGACAATGCTGGCCATAGAACGCGAAACACCTGGAATCATGGCAATACATTGATAAAAACCAATTTTTACTGCACGTTTCCAATCCATCGTTTGGTCTTCGTCCGGCTTGTTGAACCATTTATCAACAAACAACATTAAAACTCCACCCAATACCAACATTATCGCTACAACTTCAACATTCTCAAGCAATGCGTCAATCTTTTCGCTAAACAAAAAGCCAATAACCAATGCCGGAATAACTGCAACTATCAACTTCCAATAGAAATCAAATGTTTGAAAAAAACGTTTCCAATATAACACAACCACTGAAAGGATAGCACCAAACTGGATATTAACTGTGAATGCTTTTACAAATTCAGTGCTTTCGATAGCCAGCAGCTTTTGAGCAATAATCATGTGACCGGTTGAAGACACAGGCAGGAATTCTGTTATTCCTTCTACAATAGCCAGAATTATGGTTTGAAATAAATTCATTTTTATTTACTTTTTGGTTTGTAAAGTATAGCAAAAATAATTGAGACAAAACCAAAAAGCGAGATCATTGGACCTACAGTTATACGACGAAAACTAAAAATATCGGGATTGAATTCCTTTACGGTTGAAGAACCGGTCATTAAAACGAAGCCTAAGATGATAATCGCAAAACCAATG
>DATFAW010000438.1:0-4436 GCA_035254165.1 Paludibacter sp. | reverse complement strand
GATATTTTGGAATGATATTCAAGTGCATACAGATTATGATCATTTTGATTTTGTAAAAAAATGCGTGAATGAGATAAAATAGATGTAATGACTGTAACAAACAATATAACGTCAGTATTACGAAAATGTCAGAAACTTCATCTTAAGTTATGACTCTAAAATAATGTTTGGCGAATGCTATTTATAAATTAAAAAACAAGTACATTTGCAGTTCTACCAGAAAATTGAAATACAATTTATAATAAGTTGATTATCATGAAACACTTTCCACCTTCCGAATTGATTATAAATAGTGATGGAAGTATTTTTCATTTACATTTAAAACCCGAGCAACTTGCCGACAATGTTATTTTAGTTGGTGATCCGGATCGAGTTGCTTTAGTTGCAGCTTATTTCGACACGCAAGAATGTTCGGTATCAAGTCGTGAATTCAACACCATAACAGGTACATACAAAGGAAAACGAATCTCAGTTATTTCCACCGGAATTGGAACTGACAATATCGATATTGTAATGAATGAGCTGGATGCGTTGTCTAATATAGATTTGGAAACGCGAACAGAAAAAATGAAATTCCGTCAATTAACCATAATCAGAATAGGCACTTCAGGCGGGATGCAACCTGATATTCCATTGGGCAGTTTTTTGATTTCTGAAAAATCAATTGGGTTTGATGGCATGTTAAATTTCTATGCAGGCCGTGACTCAGTGAGCGATTTAGAGTTTGAAAAGTCCATGAAAGAACAATTAAACTGGAATCCGCAACTTGCTGCTCCGTATGTGGTAGATGCTGATGAAGAATTGGTAAACCGCATCGGCAAAAATGATATGCTTCGCGGTGCAACCATTTCGGCTAATGGTTTTTACGGACCTCAAGGACGCATATTGCGCATAGATCTGGCCGATATGCAACTGAATGATAAAATAGAACGTTTTCGGTACGGGAAGCATAAAATTACCAATTATGAAATGGAAGGATCGGCCATAGCTGGATTAGCCAAACTAATGGGACATAAAGCAATGACAGTGTGTTGTATCATCGCGAACCGCCGTGTGGAAGCCGCGAACACTGACTATAAACCATATATCGAGAAATTAGTAACAACTGTATTAGAAAGACTTTAACCTGTTTGCAATTCAATAAAATCATGTCTACCATAACTGCCATATCAACTGCTCCGGGTATAGGAGGAATTGCGGTAATTCGCGTATCGGGAAAAGATACAGTGAAACATTGCAATGCAATCTTTTTGTCTAAAAGAAAGGACTTTTCTTTACTGCAGCAAGAAGCCAATACAGTTAGTTTTGGGAGCATTATAAATAGAAGGAACGAAGTTATCGACGAGGTGCTGGTAACCGTTTTTCGTACTCCGCATTCGTTTACAGGCGAAGATGTAGTAGAAATATCATGTCACGGTTCAGTGTTTGTACAACAACAGATTCTTCAATTGCTTATTGAGCAAGGATGCGTGCTGGCACAACCAGGTGAGTTTACGCAGCGAGCTTTCCTGAACGGCAAAATGGATCTTTCGCAAGCCGAAGCTGTAGCCGATTTAATCGCTTCCACTTCGGCAGCTTCACATCGTATGGCGTTGAACCAAATGCGTGGTGGATTTTCGAATGAACTACTCAAACTTCGTACGCAATTACTCGATTTTGTTTCGTTGGTGGAACTGGAACTGGATTTCAACGAAGAAGATGTTGAATTTGCCGACCGCACCCAACTAAAATCGCTTGCAACAACTATCGAACGAATAATTCTAAAACTCTCAGATTCGTTCCGTGTAGGTAATGCATTGAAAAACGGTATTCCGGTAGCTTTGGTTGGCGAAACTAATGTAGGGAAATCAACTCTATTGAATGTATTACTCAACGAAGATAAAGCTATTGTGTCTGACATTCATGGTACTACCCGTGATGTGATTGAAGATTCGGTAAATTTAGGCGGGATTTCCTTTCGGTTTATCGATACCGCAGGTATTCGCGATACGAAAGACAAGATAGAGAACATGGGTATCGAGCGCACTTATCAGAAAATCGAACAGGCTGCCATTGTGCTTTGGATACTCGATTGCACACAACTAAGCGAACATATGGAATGGCTAACAGACCGTATTGCCAAACGTGCTGCAGGAAAGAAAGTAATTCTTGTTTTTAACAAAACAGATAAGATTACGAATGACGAACGGGATGTGCTAACCCAGCTTTTCGAACAGTTTGAAGGTGAACGCATCTATATTTCAGCACGTGAACGTGTAAATACTGACGGACTTGAAAAGGCACTGATCAGAGCTGCACAACTGCCCGAGATCAATCCGGGAGATGTGGTCGTTAGTAACGTCCGTCATTACGAAGCACTGCAAAATGCTCATTCTGCTATATGCAGGGTTATTGATGGACTTGACTCCGGTATTTCCGGCGACTTCCTCTCGCAAGACATCCGGGAATGCATGCATTTTCTGGGTGAAATTACAGGGCAGATGTCAAATGACGAGATATTGGGAAATATATTTGGGAAATTCTGTATCGGCAAATAATTAACAATAGTCATCAATCACATAATCAGCAAGGTATTCAATATGAACGTCTTTTATTTTGCATCATTCTCAATAACTAAAACAAGACTATCCAAAAAACTGTGTAAATAGAAGTAATAGAGCATTCCTTATCAGTAAATTCACGTTCCTTACACAGAAAAACCCTTCAAGGAACACTTTCCTCCTCAAAAAGACACAATCTCAGCCTATCTTGCCTTACACACAGGCTTTTGTGCACAACCCTATTCGTGCTGATCACAATTAATTGAATAATTGTTGGATTAATAAAAAAAATGTATTTATCTTTGACGCAAGTCTATAAATATCTCAGAACGCTGTCTCTTTGAGTCTTTTCAACATCTTTATTCTGATTCTGAAGTATAGTAACTAACACCCAATGAAACATGAAAACGATAATGAGAATCCTACCTGTGTTTTTTGTGATTTTGTTCTTAAACGTATTGTCATCCTGTGATAATTCTGATCCGATAGATCACACTATCAGTGCATTTAATAACGGCGGCAATGAACGGAATATGATCGTTGTAATGAGTGATCTTCATCTGGGGGCCGACCTTACTTATGCTGAGTGCAACAAGAACCTTGGGTCGTTGGAAAAATTGCTTAACCAAATAAAGGTAGCTCCCAATGTAAAAGAACTTGTTATTGCCGGCGATATGTTTGATGAATGGTTTGTACCAGCCAACGTAGATACATATCAGGGAAAAGACCAGGCTGATTTTATAAAACGTATTGCGATAACCAACAAAGGCGTAATTGATGCTTTTAATACTATCATACAAGAAAAGAAAATACGAGTTACCTATGTTCCCGGCAATCATGATTTGACCATTACGGCTGCCAATGTTGAAAGTATCCTTCCGGGAATAAACCAGGCGCGGGATATTCAGCAAGGTTTAGGAGCTTATTCTCCTACCGGTTGTCCAACCATAGTTATTGAGCATGGGCATCGTTATAATTTTTTCTGTGCCCCCGATCCTATATCTAATCAGGATGTTGCTCCGGGCACTATATTGCCTCCGGGATACTTTTATACACGGATAGCTGTACTTCATGTAATGCAAACACCCGTTACGCCGGTTGATACTCCACCACTGATTACACAAAATGCTTCGGGAGATGCAAGCCAGTATTTTCTATATGCATATTGGGCTGTTTGGAACCGGGCATTAACTACTTATACGATAGCTAATAAATTTGATGAAAAAATAATTGTAACCAATGTTGGTGGATTCAAAGGTAATTTTTCTGTAAACGACCTGTTACCTTTTCAAGCAACTGCAGGTGGGTTTATTGATGTTAAGCTCTATAAGGGTATTCAGGATACCTGGAATCAACGGCAAGTAGTCAATCATGTGACTGTAACTATTCCTTTGCTGCAAGCTATTGCCAATGCAGCCAAGTCAAGTGAATCGGATTATCAGGCTACGAATCAATATTTCCTGAATCCGAATTCAGACAAGCGGATTGTCATCTTCGGACATACGCACGATCCCAAAATTATAACTTCGAATAACTATAAGAATCAAAAATCAATCTATGCAAACACCGGTACCTGGATTGACCACAATACGGTAGCTCCCACCACCATGAGTTTTGTAGTAGTTACCCCGCAGAATACTACTGCTTCTTCCCAAACCTATGTAAAACTGTATAATTATCAAAATGAGGTGGTAACAAAAATGGCTGAAGATTCTATACGGTATTGACGGTTCATTGTAAGAATCTATTACTTCTTGGTTTACTTCTTTGTGTAACTTCCCGGTACTGAATGGGTGTCATCCCTGTTTTCTTCTTACAAAGTATTCTTGATTCTCGAATCCCATTTTATATGCGATTTCTTTAGCCGAAAGAGATGTATTCGTCAGGAATTCTTTT
>DATFAW010000437.1:0-4750 GCA_035254165.1 Paludibacter sp. | reverse complement strand
GAAACTTCTTGAATTCTGCCATAACTTGTTTATCAATTAAGCGGAAATCGCCTGTATCGAGAGGAAAATCCACTTCCGACAAGTAGTTCATGGAACGATAAAACAAGCGTGCAGAAAGCTTCTTAAAGACACTCTCGCCTTTACGGTTGTCCCTGACGCAATACACCACATTAGCTTGTTCCCGTTTTTGAGTTGCCACCAGCTCCGGAATCAGTTCGGGTGGATCTTGCAGGTCGGCATCAATAATCACAGCCAGGTCGCTGGTACAGTTATGAATTCCGGCTGTTACAGCAGGTTGATGACCAAAATTTCGTGAAAAATGCAATACTTTCACTTGTTTATCGGCCGCAGCAATGGCACTTAGCATTTCAGCCGTGCGATCTTTGCTTCCATCGTTGATAAATATTATTTCGGTTTGAAGCGTAGTTATGCTATCCAGCACTTTTTTTAGCCGGCTATACGATTCGGCAATGACTGCTTCTTCATTGTAGCAGGGAACAATAACACTGAGTGTTTCCATTATCTATTCAGATTTTTTAGTTCGAAAAGTAAGTTCTTTGTTGAAGAAATATTGAATTAAAGCAACGATAATTATTGATATTAGTTTGGAAATCATGCTATCTAACTTCAGTACATCAATAAATAATGCCAAAAGTCCGGTACTGATAGCCATACCAATCAAAGCAATGGCATAAAAGGATAGAAACCGTTTCAGTTTTTTATCGGTAACGTTGAACGTAAAATAGCTATTCAGGATAAAGTTATGAATTACAGCCAATGATGAACTTGTGATATTGGAAACCACATAATTTATCCCGAGCTTCTTATTCATCAGATAAAACACACCCATATCCACCACCAAACCCAACACACCAACCAATCCATACTTGATAAACCGGGTTATCCCGTGGTTGGCATATTTTCTAAAAAATGTCGAAATCATTAAGTTGTTGTGTTTATGAGTAGGTTACTATCAAGAATTAAAGTGAATTAGCATTGACTTAAAAAAAATGATTTTTGATTCAGATTCTCAATAATGTTGCTCTTACAAAGATTTTCTATGTTTTGAATTGGGTCATGCGAGTTCAACTCGCAATCATTGTATAAATACCGCGAGTTGGAACTCGCGAGACCCGATTAATATTCACGAAAGACTCTATTAGAAGCAATATTATAAAAAGATCAAGACGACTTCAGTACAATAGATCATAAAGTATTTTTTTTGATCAAATTTAAAACATCAAAGATAGAAAAAAGTTATTTCTTTCCGCTCCTCAGCCAGGCCATAAACATCTTTACTTCGGTGTAATTCAGAAACACACTCAACATTTCGTAAATAGAGCCGGTTTCGGTGCCTTTCCGAATCAATTCTGATGCTTTTTCTCGTTTCTCAGCACTAATAAAGTCGTCTATATCCAGTTCGCCACTGATCACATATCGTTCCAGATGTGTTACAATCGTTGTCATATTCAGATTGCGGGTAAAGGCAATTTCGTCGATCGTCTTGCCTTCTTTATACATAGCCAGCGAGATACGCATGGTTTCGCCCACTGGTTTTTTCTCTTTCTTTTCCTTGGGTTTTTCCTTTTCATCCATAAGCGACGAAAGATTGTGCTCTTTACAATAAGAGAGGATTACCTCTAGAAATGCTTTGCCATATTTTTCCACTTTGGCCGGTCCGAAACCACTTATCCGAAGCAGGTCTTTCTCATTTTGAGGCAAAAAGTCTGACATTTCGTTCAGCGTCTGACTACCGGCAACCAGATAAATAGGCAAGTCGTGCGGCTCGCAAATATGATTGCGAAGAAGCATTAACTTTCTATACAGTTCCGGTTGTCGCGTTGTAAGTTTTTGCTTAGAACTTATTTTGGAATAAGCATTTACGTTTAAATCGGGTACTGTAAACGTATTTTTCAATATAAAATAATCTTCCACCGTAAATTTCAGTTTCAGACCTTTTATCAAGTAGCTCTTCTGGGCTATATTGGAGAAAATCATACGTATACCGTCGTTATAATCCGCAGCATGTAACTTACTGTCGGTGACTGCCGGCGACTGGCGCAAAGTTTCCAGCAAGTTATTCATTCTACTATTGAAAAAATCTATAGCTGCCGCAATGCGACTTTGCAGATGTTCTTCGTCCACCGGATATTGGTCCAGAATACCTACCAACTGGTTTTGAAACTTCCAGGCTACTTCCTGCAAGGCTTGCGCCTGACGGAGCAAGTCGGTGAGGTAGGGCAGGGTCTCTTCGTTGAACGAGGACTGCACATCGGTTGTTTCCTTGATTACGCGAGAGATTTGACCTACAGCATTCTTGAAATCGAACAGTTGCATCAGGATAAAGCTCTGATACATATTTCGTGATTCATTCAGTTGCTGTTCAAGAACTTCTGCAGGTAATTTATTTCGTTCGTGTTCTACTATCTGGCGGTCGTTCTGAATACTGTTCGGGTTAATCTTGCTGAGCAAAACCATACCTTCCAACGAACGGCAACGACTCAACGCCACGTAAACTTGTCCGGGAGCAAAAGCTGCTCCGGCATCAATCACCGCTTTGTCGAAAGTCAAACCCTGGCTTTTGTGAATGGTAATGGCCCATGCCAACCGCAATGGGAACTGAATGAACTTGCCCAGTTCGTTTTCTTCAATCTGTTTGGTGGTGGGGTTGGTGGTATAACGGATATTTTCCCAAACACCTTTTACCAGTTCAATAGATTCAGAGTCATCAGGACATTTTATTTTAATTGAATCGTCTGTAAAGCTCTCTACCATACCTATCTTACCATTAAAGAATCGTCGGGGTATTTCCGTATCGTTTTTCAGAAACATAACCTTGGCTCCGATTTTCAATTCAAGCGTTTTTTCCGTCGGATAACTTTTCTCGGGGTATTCTCCCTCGATAGTAGCATCGAACGTGTGGATCTTTCCTTTTATCTTAGTCAGTTCTTCAGCGTTTATCTGGTCGGCTTTGTAGTTGTGGGTGGTAAGCGTAATGTACGTATCGTCAGCCGG
Organism: Paludibacter sp.; assembly: GCA_035254165.1. Taxonomy (GTDB): domain Bacteria; phylum Bacteroidota; class Bacteroidia; order Bacteroidales; family Paludibacteraceae; genus Paludibacter. The sequence goes on along the minus strand of DATFAW010000437.1, from coordinate 1,735 downwards.
TGGCACAAACAACGGATTGTAGCGACTCTGCAATAACTTGAGGCTTACATCGGACAGGCAATTGTTGCGTACTTCGTTCAAGATCCTGATAAAATCGCCGTTTGTCTGGCGGAAAATCTTATCCAACTCGATATAAACCGGCTGTTGTTGCATGATTGCCTGGCTGTGGAAGAAATACGGACTGGAATAATACTGGCTCAGCATGCGCCATTCGTCATCCGAAGCCACCGGCGAAAGCTGAAACATATCACCAATAAAAATGACCTGTACACCACCAAAAGGTTCATTGTTGCGATACCGCACATGCCGCAGGATGGTATCCACCGAATCGAGTACATCGGCCCGCACCATACTTATTTCGTCAATAACCAGTAGCTCCAGCTCTTGCAACACTTTACGTCGGTTGCCTTGCATTTTCATCTTTTCGATCAGATTCTTACGTCCTTCCGGAGTCGGAATAAAAGGCGTAAAAGGCAATTGAAAAAACGAATGCATGGTAGTTCCGCCTGCATTGATGGCAGCCACACCGGTAGGTGCCACTACAGCTATTTGTTTTTTTGTCTCTTTTTTGAGATTATGCAGGAAAGTCGTTTTTCCCGTTCCCGCTTTTCCGGTAAGGAAAATGGAACGATTGGTAAACAACGCGAAATCATGGGCAAGTTGATAGTAAGGTGAGCTATTTTCCATAAAGATACATTCAGAATAATTTTGCTATTGCAAAAATAGATAAAACAAATCAGAACTAATTGCTTATTCAGACAGAATTTTAGGATTCATTGTTGGTACCTTGGCATACAAAAAACACTGATTTGAACTTTGCATATACTAAAAAATATTTTGGTTATCGTATGTAGTGTGCTCCCACTTATTGACATTCAATTTTTTGAAGTTCACTAACTTTGGCTACAAGCTGTCTTCTATATTGGCAAATATCTTCAATTGTAACAACCGTCATGCCTTGTTTTTCTGCAAAGTCTATAATTTCAGGTAGTTTTGCCATCGTTCCATTTTCGTTGGTTAGTTCACATAAAACAGCTGAGTCTCCTAATCCTGATAATTTTACCAGATCAACGCTACCTTCTGTATGCCCTCTTCTTTCAAATACTCCATCACTTTTTGACACCAACGGAAAAACATGACCCGGATGAGCCAAATCTTCCGGTTTTGCAGTTTTAGATATAGCAGTTTTGATTGTTTGAATTCTATCCTTTGCTGAGACTCCGGTAGTAACACCCTCTTTAGCTTCAATAGATATGGTGAATGCAGTTTGGTTTTTACTATCGTTGAGTTCCACCATTTGACGTAATTTAAGCTGCTCACTTTTTTCGGGAGTAAGGCATAGACATACAATACCACTGCACTCACGAATCATTAATGCCATATCTTTTACGGTCATCTTTTCGGCAGCATAAATAATATCTCCTTCATTTTCCCTGTTTTCGTCATCAACAAGCAAAACACCTTTACCACTTTGCAATTGACTGATTGCATTTTCGATGCGTTCCTTGTAATCAACGCCAAAATCATTAATTGTTTTCATTTTACCCTTTGTTTTTAAAAAATATACAATGATTCTTCAGGGCAAAACATATTCTTTCATTATAGACAGGTCTATAATTCTTTCTTTTCTTCTATCATCCAGACTTTAACTGTCGGTTTTGGAGTTTCACCAAATCAGTCCTTTTTACAGGAGTCGCGGACTATAACCGCCGGTAGAGAATTACACTCTGCCCCG
>DATFAW010000436.1:0-9835 GCA_035254165.1 Paludibacter sp. | reverse complement strand
TGAATCTTATTAAACTGTTTTTTTATTTCTCTCAATATAATCTTTCCTAATCCGGCGAAGTTGACCCGAAATACTGGCATCCCAACGCACAAAATCCACTTCGAACATAAAACCTCCCAAAATTTCAGGGTCAATTATCTTCTCCATCTCAATGGTTCCTCCGGTGGTATTTTCAACCATTGCCATCAACCGTTTCTCCACATCGGCTGTTACAGGCGAAGCAGTGGTTAGCTTGCCATAATGAATGTTCTTTTGCTTACGAAATAAATCTATATATTTCAATGCAATCGGAAGCAAATAATCTTCACGTTCGTTTTCCAGCAGCAAATCCATAAATTTCTCAAAAGGCTTACTTACATCCCCTCCGGCGGACAGGATAATAATTTTCCGTTTTTCGGCTTTAGCCAACACAGGATTGTCAAGCACCGCTCGCAATTCACTGAATTGAAAATAGCTTTTAGTAATGGTTTTTGCTTCGGTATACACACGATTCTGCTCATTGCTCACATTGGCAAAATCCAATAAAGCGGTGGCATAACGAACCGGTATGAGTCCTGTATTCATGGAGGATTACGATTTAGAAATATTGATTTCGTCGAGCAAGCGGTTAATCATATCCATTTGCTCATCTTTCTTTTCCAATTGTCCGCGAAGCACTTTTTCGGCAATATCAACCGATAGTTCTGCTACCTGGCGACGAATGTCGCGAATAGCATCTTCTTTTTCAATCAGAATTTGTTTTCTGGCTTCTTCTACAAGCTTAACAGCTTCAAGAGCTGCTTTTTCTTTAGCCTCTTTAACCAATAAGTCACGAGTCTGAGCTGCTTCATTCATTATCTTCACCTGCGCCTTACGGGCATTATCCACAATAGTTTCACCTTGAGCTTTCACAACCTCCATTTGCTCATAAGCTTGTTTTGCGATAAGCAACGACTCGTCGATGTAGGTTTTGCGGCTTTCCACCATTTTAATAATGATAGGGAAACCATATTTCACAAGGATAAAAGCAACTATCCCGAATGATAGTGACATCCAGAATAACAGACCGGAATCAGGTAATAATAACGACATAATTAATTCTCAATTAATAATTCATAATTCACAATTAATAATTGGCAGTTGACAATCAAAAAAATGACAATTGACAATCAGAAATTACAAAGACTTTTAATCTTTGACTTGACTTGTTGGGAAAGATTAAAGAATAAATCCACAAACTACAATAGCAAACAAAGCAGCACCTTCAACAAGAGCAGCAGCGATAATCATAGACATACGAATATCAGAACCCGCTTCGGGTTGACGAGCAATGCCATCCATAGCAGATCCACCAATACGACCAATACCAAGACCAGCACCAATTGCAGCAAGTCCTGCACCAAGTCCTGCACCTAATTTTCCTAAACCTGCTGCACCTGCAGCTGCTTGTAATAAAATTGTCAGTAACATAATTTTTTTATTTAAACGGTTATTTTTAATGTCTGAAGTCTAATGCTTAAAGTCTAATGACCATCTACCGTCGACTTACCTATTTATTCTAAATTATTTGCCCCTTGTCATTTTCGACATTAGGCTCATGTTGATTCTTTATTTATGTGGTTCTTTTGCATGATGTGGTTCGACCAGTGCAAGTCCGATAAATACCGACGAAAGCATTGTGAACACGTAAGCCTGGATGTAAGCAACCAGCAATTCCACCAAATTGATAAACACGCTAAACAAAACCGAAACAACACTCATGCTGGTATTCATTGCCACACCGAGTTTCACTGTAACAAAAACCAGACACGTTAGCCCCAATACAATGGAGTGACCAGCCAGGATATTCGCAAAAAGACGAACCATCAACGCAAAAGGTTTTGTAAAAACTCCTACTAATTCGATAGCCGGCATTACTGGAATTGGAACCTTCAACCAAAGGGGTACATCAGGCCAAAAAATTTCTTTATAATATTCTTTCGTTCCGGAAATATTCACAATAAAGAAAGTAATCAAAGCCAACACAAAAGTTATAGCAATATTACCTGTTACATTTGCCCCTCCGGGAAAAATAGGGATCAAACCCATCAGGTTATTGATAAAAATAAAAAAGAAAACGGTGAGCAAATAAGGTGCAAAACGACGATAATGCTTTCCAATGCCGGGTTTTATGACTTCATCATTTATGTTCATGATAAACATTTCCATAAATCCAACAAAGCCTTTCTTTGATTCAAAAGTATCCTTTTTGTACGACCGGGCCACAAACATGATAATGATTATCAGCAGCAAGCTATTGAACAACACGGAAAACACAACCTTTGTTATGGAGATATCAAATGGTCTTACATCGTTTCCCTGCGCATCCTTTTCTACGATCTTTCCTTTATATTTTCCTTCGGCAGCAATAGATAAGCCTTCGTATGCAGCACCTTCGTGAAAAGCAGAAGACAAAAATACATGCCAGCCTGTTGTTTGGCTGTAAACCATAACCGGAAGCGGAACTGCGATATCGGTTTCTCCAATTTTCGTAACATGCCAGGTGTAAGAATCAGCCAGGTGTTCCAGAATTAACTCTTTCACATTCACTTCTTCTTTTGGTTTTTCGGCAGACACGGGTTCATTGGCAAAAACAACTGCTCCCGACAAAAAAACGAATACTGCTATTAAGCCGAATATTTTACGTAAGCTATTCATCTACTTTTTTACTTTTAATTATTTCTTCCACTTTATAGAAAAAATAAGTTTCCAAACCCAGGTACATTAAATAGTACCCAACAAAAACAATACTAAAGTCGCGCAGTTGTTCTTTTTCAAACAACAGGCAGATACCTCCAAACAAGATACATGCTGCAACTTTGCAAAGTTTGATTATCATGTATAAGTTGACCAACTTAAGTTGACTTTCTCTCCTATCACGCGTAATTACATTAATCAGAATCAGACCAATAACGTAAAAGAAACATGGAATTGCCGGATATAAAACAAAATAGCTTCCGGGAAGAACCAATTTCAACAACAGCCAAACTCCCCAACCGCTAATTAACATTACAGCAGTCAAAAGAATTTCGAGATGTTGTTTTAGTTTTTTCATCAAATTAGGCTTTCACTATTTCAAGGCAAACAGTAACTACATTTTTACTTATCTCGGCAAAACCACCATCAACACTCAATTCTGTTTCTTTTTTATCAATCGCATAAGTGATTTTCCCTTTCGTCAAAGACGAAATTAGCGGAGCATGATTTTCCCACACCGTAAAAAGCCCACTTGTACCGGGCAGTGTTACCGAAGTTACCTCGCCGGAAAAGAATATTTGTTCAGGAGTGATTATTTCTAATTTCATTTTGGTTGACTGGTTTATCAAGTTCATTAGTTAATTGGTCAGATTATTGAAACGAATCAATCAATTAACCATTCAATCAATTAACCTTTTTCATTACTTTTTCGACTGTTCAATTAATTTTTGACCTTTCGCAATAGCATCGTCAATTGTACCAACATTTAAGAATGCCATTTCAGGCAAATAATCCAATTCACCATCCAAAATCATTTTAAACCCGCGGATGGTTTCTTCGATAGACACCATAACACCTGGAATTCCGGTAAACTGTGCAGCCATGTAAAAAGGTTGCGAAAGGAAACGCTGCACTTTACGGGCACGGTTCACCACCAAGCGGTCTTCTTCCGACAACTCTTCCATTCCCAAAATGGAAATAATATCTTGTAGTTCTTTGTTGCGTTGCAGAATTTGTTTCACTCGCTGAGCCGTATTATAGTGATCTTCACCAACAACCAATGGATCGAGGATGCGCGAAGTAGATTCCAATGGATCTACCGCAGGGAAAATCCCTAATTCTGAAATCTTACGACTCAAAACCGTTGTTGCATCCAAGTGCGAGAAAGTCGTAGCCGGAGCCGGGTCGGTCAAGTCATCAGCAGGCACATAAACCGCCTGAACCGAAGTAATAGAACCATTTTTAGTAGACGTAATGCGTTCCTGCATGGTTCCCATCTCGGTAGCCAATGTTGGTTGATAACCTACAGCCGAAGGCATACGACCAAGTAAAGCTGAAACTTCCGAACCAGCTTGGGTAAAACGGAATATATTGTCAATGAAGAATAATATATCGCGTCCTGCTCCAACTCCATCGCCATCGCGGAATGATTCTGCGACAGTCAAACCCGACAAAGCTACAGAAGAACGTGCTCCGGGGGGTTCGTTCATTTGTCCGAACACCAACGTAACTTGCGATTTTTCCACTTCAGAATAATCAATTTTGGATAAATCCCAATTGCCTTCATCCATGCTTTTTTTAAATTCATCACCATAACGAATGACGTTCGATTCAATCATTTCACGCAACAAGTCATTACCTTCACGGGTACGTTCACCTACACCGGCAAATACCGAAAATCCGTTATGACCTTTGGCTACATTATTGATAAGCTCCTGAATCAACACAGTCTTACCTACACCTGCACCTCCGAAAAGACCAATCTTACCACCTTTTACATATGGCTCAAGCAGGTCAATTACCTTGATACCTGTTGTCAGAATTTCCTGGCTGGTTGTCAGATCTTCAAACTTTGGCGGCTCACGGTGAATTGGGTATGCACCTTTTTTATCAAGCGTTTTCATACCGTCAATGGAATCTCCGATTACATTCATCAAGCGCCCTTTAACCTGGTCGCCAATAGGCATTGAAATAGCTGTTCCGCGTGCCACCGCTTTCAACCCCCGACGAAGTCCGTCGGTCGAATCCATAGCCACCGTGCGAACAGTGTTTTCACCAATGTGTTGTTGAATTTCAACAATCAGTTCTTTCCCATTTCCACGGTCGATGCTCAACGCATCGTGGATGGCAGGTAATTTCACCTCATCTTTTCCTTTTAAATCAAAGAAAACATCGACCACTGGCCCGATGATTTGTGAAATATGTCCAATTAACTCTGACATAAATTATAGCGTTTTGGTAATTGATTATTCTCTTATTTTTTTAAATACAGGTCGCAAATTTACAGATATAATTTGCTTTTCGTCCAAAAGCAATGTATAAAAAATTCTAATAAAAATTAGATTCATCTAAATCGAAATTTAGTATGCAATTGGGACTATTTAATAAATCACTGGATAAATCACAATTAAGCAAGAAAAATAATATTTACAGTTATCAACTTTCTCACATCGTCAACTAATATCTTAGTTTGCATTTTTAATCCAATTTTAATACTTCCAAAAACGCTTTCTGAGGCACTTCCACGTTACCAATCTGCTTCATACGTTTTTTCCCTTTTTTTTGTTTCTCCAACAGCTTACGTTTACGACTGATATCACCGCCATAACATTTAGCGGTTACATCTTTCCGGACGGCTTTAATTGTTTCACGCGAAATGATTTTAGCTCCAATAGCAGCTTGCACTGCAATATCAAACTGCTGACGAGGTATCAATTCTTTTAGCTTTTCGCACATACGTTTTCCAAGCGGAACAGCATTATCAACGTGGATAAGACACGAGAGTGCATCTACCGGCTCGCCGTTCAACAGAATATCCAGACGGATTAATTTTGACGGACGAAATCCATTCATATGGTAATCGAAAGAAGCATAACCTTTCGAAATACTTTTCAGCCGATCATAAAAGTCAAACACGATTTCACCTAACGGCAAATCGTAAATCAGCTCCATGCGATTACCTGAAATATAATTTTGCTTCACCAATTCACCGCGCTTGCCAAGGCAAAGAGTCATGATTTGTCCGATATAATCGGTGCGTGTAATAATAGAAGCACGGATATAAGGCTCTTCAATGCGGTCAATTGACATAATATCAGGCAATCCCGATGGATTATGAACCTCAATCAAATCACCCTTATTGGTATAAACTTTATACGAAACGTTAGGTACAGTGGTAATTACATTCATATCGAACTCGCGGTCGAGACGTTCCTGAATGATTTCCATATGCAACATACCAAGAAATCCGCAACGGAAACCAAAACCTAATGCCACCGAGGATTCTGCTTCGAATGTCAGTGAGGCATCATTCAATTGCAACTTTTCGATGGAAGAGCGCAAATCTTCAAAATCTTCGGTTTCGATTGGATAAACTCCGGCAAAAACCATTGGTTTTACTTCTTGGAAACCTTCGATAGATTTTGGACAAGGACGTTTTACATGGGTAATGGTATCACCCACTTTTACTTCTTTCGATGTCTTGATTCCGGAAATGATATATCCTACATTTCCGGCACTAAGCGATTTTGTAGGAAACATTTCCATTTTCAAAATACCGATTTCTTCAGCGTAATACTCTTTCTCTGTATTTACAAACTTGACAAGATCTCCTTTATTAATCGTACCGTTCACAATTTTGAAATAAGCAATAATTCCTCGGAACGAATTGAAAACTGAGTCGAAAATCAAACATTGAAGTGGAGCTTCCGGGTCGCCTTTTGGTGCGGGGACACGACTTACAATAGCTTCCAGAATATCATAAACACCCATACCGGTTTTACCGCTGGCACGTATTATATCTTCGGGCTTGCAACCCAATAATTCCACAATTTGATCTTCAACTTCATCGGGCATAGCATTATCCATATCCATTTTATTCATAATGGGGATAATTTCCAAGTCGTGCTCAATAGCCATATACAAGTTAGAAATTGTTTGAGCCTGGATTCCTTGTGTAGCATCAACAATCAGCAAAGCACCCTCGCATGCAGCAATGGAGCGCGAAACCTCGTACGAAAAGTCGACGTGCCCCGGAGTATCAATTAAATTAAAGATATACTCCTCGCCATTGAGTTTATAACTCATTTGGATAGCATGACTTTTAATCGTAATGCCACGTTCACGTTCCAGATCCATGTTATCGAGAACCTGTGCTTGCATTTCTTTCCCGGCAACGGTATTAGTATACTCTAACAAACGGTCGGCTAAGGTACTTTTCCCATGATCAATGTGGGCTATAATACAGAAATTGCGGATATTATTCATTCGTAAATTACTTCAATTTTAATTTGGTTCGCAAAAATACACAAAAAACACGAATAATAAAAGTCGCTCATTCAACGCCACTAAAAGATTGAATATATTAAACTTACAATACGTTATATCGCACGAGAACCATTAAAATCGAACCGTTTTCTTCCCACTATCCAAACTCGCAGCATCATGCACATAAAATTACCAGAACACATTCGACAAGAAAAAAATCAAAAAAGTATTTTTTCATCAATTCAAATTTACTCTAGTCTAATTCAGCATTTTAAAATCACATTTCAGGCATAACAAGCAACGAATCCAACCATCTTTTTTCAACTTTTCTTCAAGCCCCCTTGCAGAATCAAAAAAACGCCGTATATTTGCACCCGCTAAGCCGAAAGGTACCATAGCTCAGTTGGTAGAGCAAAGGACTGAAAATCCTTGTGTCCCCGGTTCGATTCCTGGTGGTACCACGCAAGAAAGCACCTAAACTCAATAGTTTAGGTGCTTTCTCTTTTATATTTAGTTCTATCATCGAATCAATGGAGACCAAACAATAAAAAGGTTATTTTATCAACAAAAGATAATGAATATCATTGTTTTGGTTTCCGCTAACAGACGACAGCCTTGCTTCCTTAATAACCAATTGGCATATTTCGGAGACGGATGTTTTTTTGTACTTTTGCCGAAATTATATAGATCTTGCCGAAACAGTTTTAGAACAGTACGTTTTAGTTTTTCCGACAAGCATAATAGAAAGCAACAAATTAAACAAATTCGTTACCCAAACTTCCATAATAACGCATGAACACAATCCAGATTAAAGACAAAAAGTTTACGCTATCCATTCACGAAGCAGAAATACAAGCAGCAGTACGTAAAGTAGCGGAAGCTATTAATCATGATATTGCAGAAAAGAATCCACTTTTCATTTGCGTATTAAATGGTGCATTCATGTTTGCAGGCGACTTAATGAAAAACGTAAGCATCCCTTGCGAAATTACATTTATCAAATTATCATCCTACGAAGGATTGTACTCTACAGGCAACGTAAAAGACATTATTGGTCTTAATGAAAGCGTTGTTGGGAGAAACGTGGTAGTGGTTGAAGATATCGTGGACACGGGTATCACCATGGAACGAATCCTCAGCTCGCTTCGTGCCAAAGGAGCCAATGAGATTCGGGTTGCAACTTTTTTACAAAAACCCGATGCTTTACAACGCGATATTAAAATTGATTATGTGGCTATGAGTATACCGAACGACTTCATTGTCGGATACGGATTGGATTATGACGGTTACGGCCGTAACTTAAAAGACATTTATACGGTAGTTCACGAATAGAAATTCCATGAAACGAAATGCCTAGGTATCGTAACGTTTCATTTTAGTAATATAATTAAAGATTGAAAAAATGTTGAACATTATTATTTGTGGTGCTCCCGGATGCGGGAAAGGCACACAAAGTGATTTGATTGTAGAAAAGTACAAACTTAAACATCTATCTACTGGTGATTTACTTCGTAAAGAAATTGCCGAAAAAAGCGAACTGGGGATTATTGCCGAAAGTTATATTTCTAAAGGGAATCTTGTTCCTGACGAAATGATTATCAACATTCTGTCTAAAAACATTGAAGGCCAAAACGGCAACGGAATTATCTTGGATGGTTTTCCACGCACAGTGGCTCAAGCTGAGGCTTTACAAGCGATGTTGAGCAAAAGTGGTAAAGAAATCAGTGTCTTGCTTGACTTGAATGTTGAAAGAGATGAATTGATTGACCGTTTGTTGAAACGCGGACAAACTTCCGGCCGTAGCGATGATAACATGGAAACAATCAAAAAACGATTGGAAGTGTATGAACTTCAAACTGCACCGGTAAGTGACTTTTATAGAAATCTGAACAAATATGCCTCTGTAAATGGCATGGGCAGCGTTGCTGAAATCTTTGAACGTATTTCTGCTGTTATCGATTCGAAAAAATAATTTTCAAAAGACTAAAAAACACCATTCAAAACACACCGGAAACTTATCCAGGTGTGTTTTGTTATCTCATAAACAAAACAAATAATATGGCAAGTTCAAACTTTGTAGATTACGTAAAGATATTTTGCCGCTCGGGCAAAGGTGGACCTGGTTCAAAACATTTATACCGCGACAAGTTGACCATGAAAGGTGGTCCGGATGGTGGAGATGGCGGACGCGGAGGCCATATTATTTTACGAGGCAGTAAAAATCACTGGACACTAATTCACCTTAAATACGCCCGGCATATCCATGCAGGCGATGGCGAAAGCGGCAGCCTTAGCCGTAGTTTTGGAAAAGAAGGTGACGACAAAGTCATTGAAGTGCCTTGTGGAACGGTGGTTTATGATGCCGAAACCGGCGAATTCTTGTGTGACATCAAGGAAGATGGTGAAGAAGTAGTTTTAGTGAAAGGTGGACGTGGTGGACAAGGAAACTGGCATTTTCGTTCTGCCACCAATCAAACGCCACGCTTTGCCCAACCCGGCGAACCATCGATAGAAAAAACGGTAATTCTACAGCTCAAGGTACTTGCCGATGTTGGTTTGGTAGGCTTCCCGAATGCCGGGAAATCTACATTATTATCAGTTGTATCGGCAGCCAAACCCGAAATTGCTAATTACCCATTCACAACACTTGTTCCAAATCTGGGAATTGTTGCTTATCGCGACGACAGATCATTTGTTATGGCTGACATTCCCGGAATTATTGAAGGAGCATCCGAAGGACGTGGTTTAGGCTTGCGCTTTTTACGCCATATCGAACGAAATTCCATCTTGCTGTTTATGATTCCGGCAGATACTAATGATATTATTGCCGAATACAATATTCTGTTGAACGAAT
>DATFAW010000435.1:0-8982 GCA_035254165.1 Paludibacter sp. | reverse complement strand
ATGCTACAATCAGAAATGTAAATCCCGAAAGAACAATTTCCGGGTTAATAAGCTTTTGAACAATGAAGTAAACTCCGGTCAACACACTTATAGCTGAAATATAAAAACCAAATCGAAATAACATAACAAGCGGATAAGATGAAAATGACGTAATAGCCTGCATACTCAGTGAGATACGTTTACCCAGCGTATAAGTACTTTTTCCTTCTCTCAACCCCTTTTTTATCGTTATTGGAATCTGGTTAAAACCAACCCATTGCATCATTCCTGCCATGAATATATTCTTATCACCCATTTTAACTAATTCATCAACATAACGTCGGCTCATTAATCGTTCGGTGAGTAAGTTTTCAGGAATTCTGGTATCGGTCAAGCCATTAAAAAAGTTATAGAATAATCCACCTACTTTTCTTTCAATAAACGAACCTTTCCGTGTTTCCTGAACTCCAAAAACTACATCACAATTCTTTTCTTCCATGAATTTATTGTAGAAAGTCGGAATTTTAGTCGGCGGAACTTCCAGGTCACAATCAATCAAAAACACATAGTCACCTGAGCAGCAATTCAATCCAGCCATAATTGCATAATGATGACCAAAATTACGTGATAAATCAACTGCAACGACATGAGTATTTGATTCTTTAATCTTCAAAACTTTACCCAACGAATCATCAGGCGAACCGTCATTCACAAAAACGATTTCATAGCTATCACACTTAATTTCAGCCATAGCAGCCTCACATTGCGTAACAAAAGCATCTAAAAATCGCTCGGATTTATACAAAGTCGTTACAATAGAGAAATGTGGTTTATTCATATCTTAAAACGTTTATCTGCTTGATAAATAAAATATCCGCTACGGTCGGCACTGCACTGAATAGCATGTAAATCCACATCAGTAATTTCCGACTCAATTATCTCTTTATATTTTCCAGCATTCTGAATAACAGGCAATAAATGTTTGGTTTCTTTACACAAGAAATAAACACCTGAGTATTTCATATCGTTCAAAACAGGCTCTTCAAAGTATCCCAACGAAACATCAATCACTCCTTTTAGAAAATCATAACCTGTAGACAGTTTCACCAAATTAGAACCAATGAAGTCGCCTCCCATCCTTGCTCCTACTTCAATGACGAAAACTTCACCGGCATTCGTAATTTTAAACTCCGCATGACTGGCACCACATTTTATATTCAAAGCTGTAAGTGCTTTCAGGGTTTCCGCTTTTATTTTCTGCTGAATATCATCCGGCAACAAGCTGGGCTGATGATGCTCCAATTCTACAAAATAGGGTTCTTCAGTTGTAACCTTATCGGTAATAGCCAAAACAGAATGCTTGCCTTGCCACGAAATACTTTCAACACTCACTTCTGAGCCCGAAACATATTCTTCAATAATGGCGCTATGTGTAAACGATTCCTTTTGTGCCCGCTCAACTGCATCATGCAAATCAACAGGCCTCTCTATTTTCATCACACCACGACTACCTGAACGGTCAGTTGGTTTAACTATTAGTGGAAATCTAAAATTTTCTACCGAATAATTTTCATCTGCAATCACAAACTTCGGCGAAGACACTTCAAACTCAGCAAACCGTTTACGCATTAAGTATTTATCCGTTGCAGCTAATGCGTCTTCGAAAGCATTACCAATTAATCCCATTTCCCGAGCTATAAAACAAACGGTAGGAACGGCTGCATCCGAAGCAATAGTAGTGATTCCATCAATTTTGACTTGTTGGCAAATTTCAAGAATTTCCTCTTTATCGAGGATTGAAATTGGATAAAAATAATCGGCAACATCTTTGCATACGGCACCTTCTTCCCAGGCAAAACAATGAGTTTCAATCCCCATTTCCTTTGCTTTCTGAACAAGAGGTAATTGCAAGTAACTTGCCCCTATGATAGCTAATTTCTTCATTTCAATATTTAACTGTAACAATCGTACCAATGATGATTAAAACCAGCCCTATAACTTTTCCAATGGTGAATGTTTCATTTAACAACCAAACACCCAACAAAAAAACGATTGCTGGGGCAAGACTCATAAAAGGATAAGCTTCTGTGATTTGAAACTTTGTCATAGCCATCGACCAGCATATTGAAGCTACAAATGCAGACAAAAATCCCGAAAAAATGAATGGATCCAACAAAAATTTAGTATACGAAACCACCATATCCCAAATGCCGGTATGTGGCATGCTCCAATTTAATTTTAAGATTCTCCACTTGAGAATCATTTGTCCGTAAACGGTAAAAAAGAGCGTTGCAAAAATGTATATATATCTCATTTAACGAATAATTTACTGGTATTAAACAGTGTCCATAAATGAACGTTGCACTTTATTAAACACTACTATACCAATTGCAAGAAGAACAATCATAAAACCGAAGCTATAGCCTAATTGTCCCCAACTGAAAGTACCAATACCCATAGTACCATATTTAAAGGTTTCTACAAGCGATGTTACCGGATTTAACGCCATAATCCACTGGCGTTTAGGCGACATAGTACTTAATGGATAAATAATCGGAGTAGCATACATCCAAAGCTGGACAATAAATGTAAAAAGTATTGTCAAATCCCGGTATTTAGTTGTCATGGAAGATATTATAATTCCAAAACCAAGTGACAAACCGGCAAGCATGACAACTACAAGTGGTAAAAGCAGAATATAAATATTGGGAGCAACATGCACACCAATAGCAATATAGTAAATATAAACCACGACAAAAAGCATAAACTGAATTCCCATACGAACCAGATTAGAAGCCACTGTTGAAAGCGGCACTATCATGCGTGGGAAATACACCTTCCCAAAAATGCCTTGATTGGTAGTAAATGTGGAGGAAGTTTTATTTAAACAATCAGAAAAATATTGCCAACAAACAATTCCTGCTAAATAAAACATGGGCTGTGGCAAACCATCGGTCGAAATTCCGGCAATTCCGCCAAACACAATCATATACATAATGGTTGTAAGTGCAGGCTGAATAAAGAACCAAGCTGGTCCTAGAATGGTTTGCTTGTATTGAGTTATAATATCGCGCTTTACAAACATGGAAAACAAATCGCGGTACTGCCATATTTCTTTAAAATCAACCTCTAAAAGCTTATTTTGAGGTTTTATGACGGTATTATATTCCATTTATCTACTTTAATTTCGCGAATTAACACTATTTGAACAATAATTATCAGCGAGTTGACTATTGATTTCAAAACCTTCTCATTTACAGCAAGCTCTTCAAGAATAGCACGCAAAAGTACACATTTTTGTTATTGTTGACAAGATAATACTTACGAATTTTAGGCAAACAGCCCGAGCTGGCTATCTTCAACGTAGGAATAAAAATTCAGTACAAATTGTCAACAACCCCTAAGACTCTAATTATGAACTTTAAACCTTGTCAAAAAACTATTTAAGCCCCAAGTAGCACATTTTTTTACTATCTTTGTGGCTGCAAATTTGCGTTTAAAAAATGATAGATAATACATTATTCAACAATAAAAAAGTAGTTTACCACACCTTGGGTTGTAAGCTTAATTTTGCAGAAACATCGGCCATTGGCAAACAGCTCAGCAACGAAGGTTTTGTGAAAGCTAAGCCGGGCGAACAAGCCGATGTGTGCATTATAAACACTTGCTCAGTAACTGACACTGCCGATCACAAATGCCGCCAGGCAATAAACAGGCTAAACAGACTTCATCCTAATTCCATCATGGTGGTTACAGGCTGTTATGCCCAGTTAAAACCCGATGAAATAGCTAATATTGATGGAGTTGACTTAGTGCTTGGAGCAAATGAAAAATACAGCATTTTAGACTATTTGAACAAACTGGATGACTCTAAAACCGGTGAAATTCATCGTGCTGAAATTGCAAAAATCAAAGAGTTTAAACCTTCCTGCTCACGCGATGACCGGACACGTTTCTTCTTGAAGGTGCAAGATGGTTGCGATTATTTCTGCACTTATTGTACCATTCCATTTGCACGCGGACGCAGTAGAAATGCAACAATCACTGAAACAGTAAATATGGCCAAACAGGCCATTACCGAAGGTGCCAGAGAAATTGTTCTATCGGGTGTAAATACTGGTGATTTTGGAAAATCGACCGGCGAAAATTTCTTTGATCTGGTAAAAGCATTGGACGCATTACCCGACGAAGTTCGTTTTCGCATTTCGTCCATCGAACCCAACTTATTGACAGACGAGTTGATTGAGTTTGTATCCAAAAGCCAGCATTTCATGCCTCACTTTCATATTCCGTTGCAATCAGGTTCAAATGAAGTGCTACAACTTATGAAACGCCGGTACACAACCGAAGTGTTTGCTCAAAAAGTTGAAACAATAAAAAGAACTATTCCGGATGCTTTTATCGGCGTTGATGTGATTGTGGGTGTGCGTGGCGAGACAGACGAATTGTTTAATCAAGCTATGACTTTCATCAACACACTTGACATTTCCCAACTGCATGTTTTCAGTTATTCAGAGCGATCAGGAACTAAAATGCTTGAAATAGCTCATTCAGTTTCGAATCAGGAACGTAAACGTCGAAGTGATGTACTTCATGTACTCTCGGACGAAAAGACCCGGCTATTTTACAACAAACAAATCGGCAAAACAGCTCAGGTTTTATGGGAAAGCCGGCATAACGGCGAAAACATGGTTGGGTTTACTGGTAATTATATACGTGTGGAACGGTCTTACGATAAAGACTTAGTAAATACCATTCAAACGGTAACACTGGGAGATTGGAATGAAGAAAAATCTGCATTGGTTGGAATTTAATATTCCAAGCTGAATCAGAAATTAATTATGAATTATAAATTGAGAATTAGACAAACATGTTAGCAAAACGAATTATACCATGTCTTGACATTAAGAACGGGCAAACAGTAAAGGGGATTAATTTTGAGAATATCACCAATGTAGGCGATCCGGTTGAGTTGGGAGCTTTGTATGCCCAAATGGGTGCCGATGAATTGGTTTTCCTTGACATTACGGCCACCAACGAAAAGCGCAAAACCTTATCGGAACTCGTGACCCGTATTGCCAAACACATCAACATTCCGTTTACAGTAGGTGGTGGCATTTCGAGCGTGGAAGATGTATCCGTCTTACTGGCATGTGGTGCCGATAAAATTTCGGTAAATACTTCTGCCGTTCGGAATCCTCAATTGATAAGCGATTTAGCATCTCAATTCGGAAGTCAGTGTGTGGTGTTAGCTATTGACACAAAATATATTGATGGTGAATGGTTTGTATTTCTGAATGGAGGACGCATTCCTACCGATATAAAAACTGTGGAATGGGCAAAACAGGCTGTAGCACTCGGTGCAGGCGAAATTCTGCTGACTTCAATGAATAATGACGGAACGAAAGATGGTTTTGCATTAGACATTACCCGGGCAGTTTCAGAAGCAGTGAACGTACCGGTTATTGCAAGTGGCGGTGCCGGAACGATGGAACACTTTGTAGATGTTTTCGGTGCAGGGAAAGCCGATGCCGCCTTGGCTGCAAGCATTTTCCATTATAAAGAAATTGGTATTCCTGAACTAAAAGCGTTCTTGAAAGAAAAAGGTGTAGAAGTGAGAATTTGATGATTTGTTGGTTCCCTAATTAATTTGTCATTGGCTTAGCGAACCAAACTGTATACAATTATTCCAAGAAAGCTTAAGCCAAGAATTGAAACAGGAACTAATATTGTTGACTTTTCAATAGCATTATCAGCTTCGTGTTTATTCAAACTCGGGCGGTATCTACTTATCAACCAATAACAAATTAATGCAGCTAAAACTCCAATAAAAGCACCACCAACTATATCTAACGGATAATGTACACCTAAATATATACGCGAGTAAGCGGTAATTAATGCCCAGGCAAAAATGGCATAGGTGTACGTTTTTTGTTTAAATAATAAGGAGGAAAGCAATGCAAAGCCAAAAGCATTGGCAGCATGCGATGATGCAAAACCATACATGCCACCAGCATAATCATTCACTAAATGAACAATCCCTTTTAACTCATCAACATGCGATGGCCGAAGCCGCTTGACAAGGTGTTTGAGCATGCCGGATGCAACCTGATCGGAAATTACAATACATAAAACCAACGCTAAAACCAACCAAATAGCTTCGCGTTTCCAGTGTTTTATCAGCACATACAACACTGCAGCATAAAGCGGTATCCAGATTAGCTTTGCACTTACTGCAAACATAAACTGGTCAAAAAAAGAAGTATGAAGCCCGTTAATAGCAAGAAACAAACTAGTATCCAATTGCTTGAGAATTTCCATTAGATTCATAATCTGTCTGTAGTAAATTAATTAGGTTTGCTATTATTTGAGGTACAAAGATACAGTTATATTTTAGATTTTCTCAATGTTTGTTTGCTCAACCCATCCAACGTTCCCATTTCCAAGCTTTATTTCATACCAGCTACCCAAAGAGCTTTTTACGGTCACTTTAGTTCCCTCATGAAGTTGAAACAAATCAGTACCGCTTTTATCAGGCGAACTTTTTACGCTTACAGCACCCGTCATAACGATCGCCTCCCGATGATTAAGCAACTGATCTTTGCGGATACCCGAGAAAATAAAGCTTATCAGGCAAACCACTAACAAAGCCACAGCACTATGAAACGACACCTTACGCACAAAGCGGGTAGCACCAAATATAAACAGGAATGCCAGAATCAAAGCAACTACAAAAATCCCCGAACTAATAAATAACCATTGGTTTGAAGTCAACAATTTAATAAGACTTTGAATCCAACGGCCTAAAAAAAACGTAGAAGATTGAACTGAATTATCAACCACTTTCAACTGAACCATTTCAAGATTAAAACGCGCATCTTCGTATGAAGGTGAAAGTCGAAGAGCACGTTCGTAATTCAAAATCGAACGACCAATTTCATTGGTTTTATAATAAGCATTTCCCAAATTAAAATATAATTCAGGAGCGACACCTTCGCTTGATAATATTTTTTCATATTGTTTTGCGGCAGCTAAATAATCGCCTTTTACATACAAGCTATTGGCACTTTTCACAGCATTAGATTGTGCAAAACCAAACGAGCCAAAACACAAAACTAAGGATATAAACAGAATGATACGTTTCATATATTGTTATAAATAATGTGTTTGTTATTTTTTAAAGACTTCTTCCAAGTCACTTATTGCCTGAATAGTTTCGGCATACAAATTTCCCATTTCCTGTTGTCCTGAATTTGGTGCATACCGCGCAAACTCGCAAGTATTCAGTATCTCAACAAATTTATTTATCTGCGTTGAATCTACCTTATGATTTGTCAATTCTAATTCAACTCTATCTTTGGTAAGCGAGGATATCGGAATTGATAATTTATCACTTAAATAAGTCCAGGTGGCTTTCATAACCTCTTCGTAGAATTTATCCTTCTTACCTTCTTTCAAAAGTCTTTGGGCTAATTTCAAACGTTTTTGGGCAACTTTGTTTGCTCGTTTGTTTTTTACAAAGCTTATATCAGCATTTTCTTTTGCTTGTTTGCGAAACAAAAAGAACAACAACATTGAAATCAGTAGCGGAATTAAATACATTAGCCAACCAACATAGGTTCCAAAAATTGGTTCTTCTTCTTTTGATAGAGTAAATTTGTCAGTCTGAATATATCGTATATCCTTACCCAATTGCTTAACATCCTGTTTGTCAACATAATTTCCCACTACAGTTGGGCTCTCACCACCTGCGCCTTTTGCCACTTGGAGCCTGTAAACCGGAGTACGTAAAGTTTTATATGTTTTAGACTGAGTATCAAAATAGGAAAATTCTGCCGAGGGCACTTCAAAACTCCCTGAATGGCGAGGAATAAACATATACTCAATGACCTTGTTGCCAGATATACCGGATGCAGTTGTTTTAAAGTTATTATTAACCTTAGGATCGTAAACTTCAAACCCATCAGGGAATTTTACAGTTGGGTTTTTTATCAATTTCATATTGCCGCTACCCTCAATATTTATCTTCAGTGTAACAGCGTCATTGGTCTTAATTTGAGTAGATGAAATTGAAGAGTTCATATTGAAACGGCCAACAGTACCAGTGTATGTAGCCGGTTTTCCAGATGGAAGCGCATTTACATTAATCTTGACTGCAGGGGCGGTAATAATTTTTGACACATTGGTACTGGAATCAAAAAAATCATCAAATATACTTCGAACCGCATTTCTATTTTGAACTCTTACAACAGCCTCAAAATTCAACTTATCAATCTGAATGACCCCGGAACGTTGCGGATAGAGTAATACTTTATATAATTCCGCCGTGCTGTAATTCCGTCCATTAAAGTTTTCGAGAGTTAATTGTCTATTTTTAGGGAGTTCAATATCTTGCTTCATAAAACCATTGAAATCGTTCAACTTCTTTGGATAACATTGAGCCACATCCACCAAAGCATAAAGCTTGTATGTAACTACAATAGCCTCTTGCTCATATACATTTGATTTTGATACAACAGTACGAACAAAGATATTATCATTCGAAATTGAAGCTTGACCAGCACCTCTTCCACTTTGCGATCTCGAAGACGGAGTGGCATCTGCCGGCAACACTTTTATAGCAACTCCATTGGAAGTGTATTTCTGGCCACCAACAATGATAGTTGCTGATGGAATAGTAAAAGTACCTGTTTTCTGTGCCTGCAGGGTATAAGTATATGAATTTGATTCAGAGGAAGATTGTCTTCCGTTAATTATTTGGATACTTGAACTGTGTGATTGAAATGGACCTGCTAATAAATCAAAGTTGTTAATCTCAGGAACGCGTAAGTCTTTGCCCGCAGCATTTAAAGTATACACCAATTGAAATGGGCTATTTAAAACTACTGATGAAGGTGCAGAAGCCGAAAAACGTACGGGTTCATCAGCTTTTACAATTAACGAGCTTAGCAAAAAGAGCGATAGCGATATAAATATAATTCTACGTTTCATATTATTTCTTTT
>DATFAW010000434.1:0-5051 GCA_035254165.1 Paludibacter sp. | reverse complement strand
TCAACTTCATAGCTCAATTATTAAGTTTGCGTTGTAGATATCGGACGTTTTTGTTGCTGCGAATTGATATTTATCTGGATACAGGATTTCGAGCCTTCTCCTGAGGTTTTCCAATCCTATTCCTCCCGATTTTGACGAGCTAACAGGAGTTTGAGGAATAGCATTTGTAACATTAAAATGTAATTTGCTATCGTCTGACCGGGCTTCAATTTTAATCCAATAGTCGCCGCCCACATATTTAAAAGCATTTTCGATGAGTGGAAACAAAAGCAGGGAGTGAATCTTTTGCTCTTTCAGCAGGGGATCAAAAGCAATATCCAGCCGCAGCGTTTCTTTCATCCGTACTTTTTGCAAATCGATATACGTAAGTATAAAATCGAGCTCCTGCCGTACACCCACCGACTGATTTATATCATAAAGTTGGTAACGAAGTAAATCCGAGAGTTGTTCTATCGTTTTACGAGGCGTTTCATTGGTTTCATCTATCTGAAAATAGATGGTGTTGAGAGCATTAAACAGAAAGTGAGGATGAAACTGCGCTTTCAGGAACTTTAGTTCGGTTTCTATCTGCACATTCCGAATCTTCTGTGTTTGCAGCTTTTGCTCCACATAAGCTTCCAGAATTTGATTACCCCGATAAATTGAATAAACGATAATAAGCACCAGAGAAAATATGATACTTGCTATAACAAAATCATCTATTCCCGGAGGATCGTTTGTAAAATAGTGTATTATGACGAGGCTGGGATTGAGTATAACAACAGCCACCAGCAACAGGCCCAGGTATTCCAAAAACAATGCTTTCATAGTTAGCTTGCCGGTACGGTTGTTGCTCCGTTTCAGGAAGTAATACATAATTGCCTGCATAATATACGAGAGAACAATGGCAAAGCCAAATTCAATAAGATTAAACATGACTGGCCTTTCCCAAAACTTATAACCTGTGGGAGTATCACTGACCAGACGGATTCCGGTCATTACTACTGTTGCAAAAAGCAAGGGTGAAATCCAAAACCAACCGTTATGTTTCTTCATTTTTTTGCTGTTTAAGGTTTAAAACTACAAATTTATTCTTTTTGAATCAAATGACTCTCCTTTTTTCTTAAATTCTTTCGATTCATAGCCTTTTTTGAATCGATAGCTAAATGAAACTCCAATAATACAACGATCCAGCCGTTCTTCTGCATTAGCCGAACTGCCATTAAATAAACCATTTATTTTTGTGTAACTAGAATTAAAAATGTCATTCGAATAAATGCTTAATGTGGCATTGTCTTTCCAGAGCTTTTTTTGAATACCTGCTGATATGCGCCACATTGGAAAGATATTTATTTGTCCAAAAGCCATTTTGCCGTTATAGAAACCGGTAATTTCACCAGACCAACCTTTGGTAATGCTAATCCGGTTGTTTATGTGAAACATGAGTGTTGTTAGTTCGTTTCTATAAGTCAATCCATCTTGTTGCCAGTCATAATCATTCCTTGTGATACCCATATTTATACTCGACTGCCAAAATTTATAGATCGTGAGATTGCCTACACCCATCTTGACTCCATACGAATTATACGTTGCCATATTGGTGGGCATTACATAAACCCGTTTGCCACCCAGCTTTACAATATACGATTTTACAATGGCGTCCTGTGTGTTGTTATAAAAAAGACCAACCCTGTAATTGTTTTTGATGATATACGAAAGATCGAAATTGTTGGAGAACTGCGGCTGCAACGAAGTATTTCCCTGTTCGTAGGTATAGGGGTCGAAAATGTAGATGAACGGATTTAAATCGCGGTAATTGGGCCTGTCCACTCTTCGTCCGTAAATCAGGTTCAGCGTATTTTTGTTGCTGAAACTATAAGTCAGCGTGGCAGTCGGGAATAAATTGGTGTACGATTTTCTGAAAAGTGTGTCCTTGTTTTCCACATTACCCAGCAAATGTCCTTTCAGGTTGGTATTCTCCACCCGGATGCCAGCTTCGAGGCGAAACTGCTGTTGAGAAACTTTGGTGCTTATGTAAACGGCATTTATATTCTCGTTGTAAATAAACTGATTACTCAACCCATAATCAGGTTGCCAGGTTGATCCTGATCTATTTTCGTAAGCCGAGGAGTTGTCGATGTTTACGGCAGTAGATTTTGCCCCGGCTTCGAAAGAGAACTTGTCCGAAATGGGATATGAAAGATCTACCCGACCCGAATACATCCCGATAGTTCCATTTTTCAGTCCTTTGGAATACGCATCCGATGAAACGCCTGGTCCGGCTGCAAACAGGTCATCGTGCAACTGATCTTCGCGAACCGAATAGTGAAGATAATCTACCGATGCGCTTATTTCTTTTCCCATGCTATCTATTTTGTGAAGCATGCCAAGGCTGGTACTAAAATTGTGTGATTTGTTCCGGTTGTCTGTTGTAGAACGAAGCGTTGAATCATTCTGCCCGGCAACTGTATAGAAAGCCGAATTGATAGTTCCATGCTCGTTTCGCCTTGCCAAATAGCCATTGGCTGATAATTCGAAAGTGGTATTATCCGAAGCAAAATAATGAATTCCAGCATTAAAATAATGTGCATCTTCGAATTTTTTTCGATATGAATCCTGGATGAAAGTGGAGTTAGATGTACTCACTGATTTGTAGAACTCTCTACTCATTTGTAAATCATTCATATTGTGTCCGCAATTAAAACCGTACATTCCATAAATATTCAGTTTCCCGTTGCGATGATTTAATGAGATATTATTGTTTGTCCGTCCAAACTTGCCCTGCTCGTAGTTGGTGTTGAGTGCTACATTGAACCCCATCAATTTGGTTCGCCTGGTTTTGATATTGATAATGCCTGAGTTTCCACTGGCGTCGTATTTTGCCGAAGGATTGGTGATTAGTTCAACCTTATCGAGCGAAGAGGCCGGTGTGGATTTCAAATAATTCACAAGCTCTGTACCTTCCATATAAGATGTTTTCCCATCTATCATTATTTTAGCACCGCTTTTACCATTAAGGAAAACGGTACCGTTATTGCTCATAATCACTCCGGGTAGATTTTGCATAATACTAAATGCGCTGCCTCCTGAATTCAGGGCGGAAGATCCGATATTGACCACTGTTTTGTCGGCCAGCATCTCTATTTCCGGCCTTTTCCCCGATACAATCACATCCTGAAGATTATGCGTTTCCACATTGAGCAGAATAGGAGCAAGGTTAATCGGTTTTCCGGTCTCCAAAAGAGCGGTTCTCGTTGCTTTCTGATAGCCGAGCATAGAAACAAGAACCTGATAATGACCGGATTTTAGCGGCTGAAGGATAAAGTTTCCACTTTTATCACTTGTAGTTTCATCTACAAAGGAACTATCTTTCAGAGTTAACAAAACCACCCTTGCACCTTCCAACGGATGCTGCGCCTCTACGATTACTTTACCTGTTATTGCAGTGCTTATTTCCTTGCAAAAAACATTGGGACAAATAAATGAACATAAAATGATCAATGAAAAACTTAGCTTATACATACTTCTTTTGATTAAATTTTATGCAAAGCTATTATTGTAAAAACAGATGGTCAACTTTATTTGACCACCTGCTTTATTTCATTGACAAAATGCACTTGTATGCTTTTATCGTTTTATTATCCCAGGTTTCCGCCTATCCGGCTATACATCATCTTGGGTTTCCAGTCTATATTTTTCCCATAAACCATTCTTGTTCCTGTTTTTGTTGGAATAAATCCGTGTTGCGTGAGGAATTCACACCCAACCGTATTTTCCAAGGGAAGAACCGCTTTATCCACTGTCGAATACTTCAGTTTCATGAGTTCCAACCCGGCTTCATTGGTTTCGGCAAAGATAAGTCCTTCTTTCAAAGCCGGCATATAGTATCCCAACACATAATCATTATTATCCACATAGAGTACGGAGCTTTCCAGCAAACCGGCCAACAGTTTTTCCCTGTTCTCGCCAGAAACATTTTTATCCAGTTCGTAGATCCGACTGCGGTACTTCTCCTTAAACGCAACCACATTTCCTGACACGGGAATATCAATCCACGGCTCTGCCCGTTCGAAAAACAGATATTGGCATACGGTATTGTATCCGGCTTTTACATACACTGGTTTTCCCAGTTCCGTTGCAATAAGCGAACAGGTCTCAACCGAATTGTTTCGCAACGTTTCCAACAGATGGTTGACCACCTGCCCGCCAATACCTTTATTCCGGTAAGCAGTACCCACAATGATATGGGCAATCCAGGCAGTATGATCAAAAATAATGGCAGTGCCAATCCCTGCAATGCGGCCGTCAACGATCGCTTTTACCGGGTTGCAAAACGGCTGTTTGAGATAAAATTCTATATCCGGAATTATATCAGCCCAACCCTCGGGTTGCAGGTTGCGTAGCTCCGGTAAATCGTTGTATGTTATAGCTTCAAACTGTATCATTTAATGTCTGCCTTTAATTATTCTCCTTGTTTATAAATGTCCTTGTACGTGAAACATGATTGCACTTACAACTAATCCTATGGTGCCGCCGGTTATCACTTCTTTCAACGTATGCCTGCTTAATTCGATCCTCGACCAGGCTATTGGTATGGTTAGTAAAAGTACAATGATTCCCGACTTGTAATCTGCTCCCATCACCAAAAATGACAGGTAGATATTGAACGATACGTGCAACGAACTCTTTATATAAAAGTTTGAAATTTGCAGAATAGTAACGAGTATCAATGCAAAAAGCAAACTTTGGAATACCGGATTTGATTGGCCACCGGTTTTATAAACTATCAACGTTACAATGCATAGAATGGGAATAATAAAAACAAAGACTGACTTCCGCTGTTTCCGGTCCGAGACATCAAAATTAGTATACGACCCATTCTTTGATTTCAGGTACAACCAAAGGATTAACGGCACGAAAATGCAACCGATTATCAGGAATGAATTAAACGCTGCCTTTTGCCCATCGGCAGAAGCAAACGTCACAAGTGCCACGTATAGCGGGATTGTCAACAGAGGATGACCTGCAACAGAAATAAATCTTGCAATTTTTTGCTTCATGATTGATGTGTT
>DATFAW010000433.1:0-3440 GCA_035254165.1 Paludibacter sp. | reverse complement strand
ATTTGATAAAATCTGGGATGCCCATGTGGTATCTGCAGTTGAAAATGGTCCGACTCAATTGTATATTGATCGTCATTTTTGCCATGAAGTTACAAGTCCGCAAGCTTTCAATGGTTTGCGTGCAAGAGGATTGAAAGTCTTTCGTCCTGAAAAAACCACATTGACCGCCGATCACAATACCCCTACAATTGATCAGGATCAACCGGTAAAAGACCCGATTTCAAAAAACCAGTTGGATACTTTTTCAAAGAATGCAGCCGAATTCAATTTACCGTTATTTTATCCACTTGGTCATATCAAGAATGGTGTAGTGCACATTATCGGACCTGAAAATGGTTTTACTCATCCGGGCGCAACCATTGTTTGTGGCGATAGTCATACATCGACTCACGGTGCATTTGGTGCAATCGCTTTTGGTATTGGTACCAGCGAAGTGGAAATGGTTTTAGCTACACAATGTATCCTTCAGTCGCGTCCAAAAACCATGCGAATCACGTTCGATGGTAAATTAGGAGAAGGTGTTACTGCCAAAGATTTGGCTCTTTATATGATTTCAAAACTTACTACAGGTGGTGCTACCGGCTATTTTGTAGAATATGCAGGTGAAGCAATCCGCAATCTTTCTATGGAAGAGCGCATGACTGTTTGTAACTTGAGTATCGAAATGGGAGCACGTGGTGGTATGATCGCCCCTGATCAAACTACTTTCGATTATGTAAATGGTCGTGAGTTTGCTCCAAAAGGTGAAGCTTGGGATAAAGCACTTGCTTACTGGAAGACATTGAAAACTGACGAAGGTGCAAAATTTGACAAAGAGCTTGCGTTTGATGCAGCTGATATTCAACCTATGATTACTTACGGTACCAATCCTGGTATGGGAATGGGTATAAATGACTCAATTCCAACTTTAGATCAAGTTGAAGAGGCCGGCCGAATTTCATTCCAAAAATCAATGGAATATATGGGCTTCCAACCTGGCGAAAAACTGGAAGGCAAACAAATTGATTATGTTTTTCTTGGAAGTTGTACCAATGGACGTATTGAAGATTTTCGTGCATTTACCGCTTTCGTGAAAGGTAAAAAGAAAGCAGATAATGTTATTGCCTGGTTGGTTCCGGGAAGTTGGATGGTGGAAAAACAAATTCGCGAAGAAGGTTTATTGGATATTCTTACTGAAGCAGGTTTTGCTTTACGTCAACCAGGTTGTTCGGCTTGTCTGGCTATGAACGATGATAAAGTTCCTGCCGGAAAGTATGCTGTATCAACATCAAACCGTAACTTCGAAGGTCGTCAGGGTCCTGGTGCGCGTACTATTCTTGCTGGTCCATTAGTGGCTGCAGCTGCTGCTATCACAGGAAAAATAACAGATCCACGTAATTAATTTGAATAAAGTAAAGCAATGGAAAAATTTATAACATTAACTTCATCTGTCGTTCCACTTCCAATTGAAAATGTGGATACAGATCAGATTATACCCGCTCGTTTCTTAAAAGCAACGGACAAAGATGGTTTTGGCGACAATCTTTTTGCCGATTGGCGTTACAACAAAGATGGCAGCCCTAAAGCTGATTTCGTTTTGAATAATTCAATCTACAGCGGAACAATTTTGGTTGCTGGAAAGAATTTCGGTTCGGGTTCCAGCCGAGAACATGCTGCATGGGCAATCGGTGGCTACGGCTTTAAAGTTGTAGTGTCAAGCTTTTTTGCCGATATTTTTCGTGGTAATGCCTTGAATAACGGCGTACTTCCGGTGATTGTCTCTCCTGAATTCTTAGCCGAAGTATTTGCCTGTGTCAGTGCAGATCCGAAAGTAGCATTGACTATCGATTTAAAGAATCAGACGGTTACCAACAATGCCACTGGAAAATTTGAAACATTTGAAATAAATGCTTACAAAAAAGAATGTTTGCTTAATGGTTTGGACGATATCGATTATTTGTTGAGCAAAAAAGAACAAATCGAACAGTTCGAAAAAGCGAGAATCTAATTGATCTTTAAACCTTTTCCAAAGTTCTAAACTTTGGAAAAGGCAAACTATAATATCGGGTTATGATAGAAATAATGGATACCACGCTCCGCGATGGAGAACAAACATCGGGAGTTTCTTTTGCACCACAGGAAAAGTTGAGCGTTGCTCGACTTTTATTGGAAGAATTATGTGTTGATAGAATTGAAATAGCTTCAGCCAGGGTATCCGAGGGTGAATTTGCATCTGTAAAACGAGTTGCGCAATGGGCTCGTACCCATGGGCATATTGATCAGGTTGAAGTGCTTGGATTTGTGGATGGACTGTTGTCGCTCGAATGGATTCAAAATGCAGGTTGTACCGTAATTAATCTCTTGTGTAAAGGTTCGCTAAAGCACTGTACGCATCAGCTAAAAAAAACACCGGAACAACACATTGCCGATATTAAGCAGTTGTTGGGTAGTGCCAAAGAAATGGGTATTACAGTTAATGTTTATTTGGAAGATTGGTCGAATGGAATGCGTGAATCGGAAGATTACGTTTACTTTATGGTCGACTCGTTGAAAGGAGAAAACATTAAGCGGTTTATGTTGCCTGATACGTTGGGAATTCTCAATCCATCGGAGACTTATGATTTTTGCAAGAGAATGATTGACCGTTATCCTGATGTTCATTTTGATTTTCATGCCCATAACGATTATGATTTGGCGGTAGCAAATGTTTTTGAAGCTGTCAAAGCCGGAGTTAAAGGCGTTCATGTGACTGTTAATGGGTTAGGTGAACGAGCAGGAAATGCTCCATTATCGAGCGTATTGGCTGTTTTGCATGATCACTTGAAGTTGAAAACAGATCTTAAGGAAGATAAAGTCAACTCTGTTAGCAAGGTTGTAGAAACTTATTCCGGGATACGCATTCCGCACAACAAGCCGGTTATTGGCGAGAATGTGTTTACACAAGTCGCCGGAGTTCATGCTGATGGTGATAATAAAAAGAATTTGTATTACAATGATTTATTACCTGAACGGTTTGGTCGCGAACGTCAGTATGCGCTTGGTAAAACTTCCGGGAAAGCCAATATCTTAAAAAATCTGCAGCAGCTCGGCATTGAGCTCGATGATGAAACGATGCATCGTGTTACTGCACGTATCATAGAGTTGGGTGACAAAAAAGAAATGGTGTCTTTGGATGAACTTCCTTATATAGTTTCCGATGTATTGAAAAATGAGCAGGAAGAACAAGTTGTGAAAATGCTCAATTACTCCCTTTCATTGACATTTGGATTGAGGCCAATGGCTTCAGTAAAGATGGAAATTAATGGGAATATTTATGAGCAATCCGCTTCGGGAGATGGGCAATATAATGCCGTTTCAAAAGCCATGTGGAAGATATACAAAAAACTAGGCAAACCAACACCAGAATTATTGGATTATGTGGTTGTCATTCCTCCTGGGGGACAAACTAATGCATTTGTTCA
>DATFAW010000432.1:0-6859 GCA_035254165.1 Paludibacter sp. | reverse complement strand
TAGTATTGATTACTTTAAACGAATAAAATGAAAGAAGATATTAAAAATATACCAGCCGATACTAACTCCAACTTCCCCCCTTCGGGGGGATTGAGGGGGGGTGGTTCATACGACGCTCTCGTTATTGGTGGCGGAATTGCCGGTCAGGAAGCTGCTTTGAGCCTTGCGGATATGGGTCATGAAGTATTGTTGGTGGACAAAGCCTTATCGATTGGCGGTAAAATGATTCAATTGAGCAAGGTTTTCCCAACGCTCGACTGTGCGGCTTGTATCACCACTCCCAAAATGTCGGAAACGGCACGTCATCCCAATATTACGCTTGCTCTGAACAGCGAAATTGATGGAATTACCAAAGACGGTGATGATTTTAAGGTGCAGATTTCGAAGAAAGCCCGCTATGTGATTCAGGAAGATTGTACCGGTTGTGCCGAGTGCGAAGCTGTTTGTCCCGAAGTTCGCAGCGACGATTACAACGCCAATCTGGCCGGTCGTAAAGTGGCTTATATTCCGTTCAACTTAGCCAATCCGCGTATTGCTACCATCGACCGTCAGGGACATTCAGCTCCTTGTATCAATGAGTGTCCGGGCGGTGTGAAACCTTACGGATACATTACGCTTGCCCGCAATGGCCAGTACGAAGAAGCCATGAAGCTTCACCTCGAAGATATACCATTTCCCGGTAGTTTGGGTCGTGCTTGTTATGCGCCTTGTCAGAATGCCTGTACCCGTGCCAGTCTGGAAGGCGCCGTGGATATTCGTAAAACCAAACGTTTCTTTGCCGACTGGTATTACGAAAAATACCCCGAAGCTCCCGAAGTGGAAATCAAAAATAAAACCGACAAGAAAATTGCCGTTATCGGTTCTGGTCCTGCCGGAATTACAGCCGCCTATCATTTGGCATTGAAAGGTCATAACGTGACTATTTTTGAAGCTGCTCCCGCTGCCGGTGGTATGTTGCGCCTGGCTTTGCCGGAATATCGTGCACCTAAAAGTGTGGTGGATCGCGATTTGAAAAATATCACCGTTCTCGGAGTGAAAATTGAGTGCAACCAGAAAATTACCGACCTGAAAGCCCTGAAAGCACAGGGTTTTGATGCCGTTTTTGTTTCGGTTGGAACGCACGATGCTGTTTCTTCAAAAACAGAAGGTTCTGATTTAGAGGGTGTTGTTGATTGTCTTCATTTTCTTCGCGAAGCCAATATCGGCAAAAAAGAAGACCTGAAAGGCAAACGTGTCATGGTGATTGGTGGTGGTAACACGGCTATTGATGCTGCACGTACTTCATTGCGTTTGGGTGCTTCGAAAGTGATTGTTGTTTACCGTCGCAGCCGTGAAGAGATGCCTTGTTTTGCTCCTGAAATTCACGAAGCGGAAGAAGAAGGTGTAGAAATAATGATTCTGCGCAATCCGGTGAAATACATCGGCGAAAACGGTAAGATCAAACAGGTTCAGTTGGTGAAAATGCAGTTGGGCGAAAAAGATGCCAGCGGCCGCCGCAGTCCGGAAGTTGTGAAAGGCTCTGAATACATTGAAAATGTGGATTATGTGATTGAAGCCATAGGCTTGAAACCATCCACTTCGCCTTTTGCCGGACAAATTGATTTGAATAAAAACGGAACCATTGCTGCGGATAAAAAAACGCTGCAAACTTCGGTAAACTATATTTTTGCAGGTGGCGACACCGTTACCGGAGCTACCACATTGATTGAAGCTGCCGGACAAGGTAAGAAAGCAGCTTTTTACATGGATAAATACCTGCGTGGCCTCAACATGCTTGATTTCCAGGATGGCGATAAATTACCTGCTATCGATAAAGCAAAAGTATTAAGTAGGGTTAGTTCCTCTGTGGCTAACCCAAAAAGCATGCCCTCAGTGGCTGCCCCAATACAAAATGGCATGATGCCATTGGCGCAACGTGCAACCAGTTGGGAAGAAGTGGAACAAACATTCACCGAAGCCGAATTGAAAGCCAGTACAGAACGATGCCTGGATTGCAGCAATTGCCGCGAATGCCACCAGTGTGTGGCTGCTTGTCCGTCAAATGCCATTGATTTCAGTCAGAAAACTCAGGTGATCAACACCTCTGTAAAATCGGTGATTGTAACAACCGGATATAAACTGTTTCCACCAAGCGGAAAGCCCAACTACGGTTACACCAAATATGCCAATGTGATTGACTCCATGCAAATGGATCGGCTCATTGCACCAACCCGTCCGTTCAACAATGTGCTTCGTCCCGGTGATGGAAAAGTGCCTGATAATATCGCTTATGTGCTTTGTACAGGTTCGCGCGACTCGGCCATTGAAAACTCAGGTTGCGGTGCCGATTGCGAAAACAATCCGATTTGCTCGCAGATTTGCTGTATGTATTCCATCAAGCAGGCGCAACTCCTGATGGGTGCGTTGCCAATGGCCGATATTACCATTTATTACATGGATATTCGTGCCTTCGGTAAAGGATACGAAGAATTCTTCCAGGAAGCTAAATCGATGGGAGTGAACTTTGTAAAAGGAAAAGTAGCCAAAATCCGTGAAAACGAAAACGGTAGCGGCGACCTGATTCTTCGTTACGAAGACACCACCAAAGGCATTGTCAAAGAAGCCAAACACGATGTGGTGGTGCTTTCGGTGGGCGTTGTTCCTAATAAAGATGTGCCTGAAATGTTCAAAAGCGATAAACTGGAACTGGATGCATTCAACTTCGTAAAACAAACCGACGAACTGATTAGTCCTTCGCTCACAAGTATCGAAGGCGTTTATGTGGCTGGTGCTGCTTCGGGACCAAAAGATATTCCTGATTCCATTTTGTCGGCAGGTGCTGCGGCATCCGAAGTGGCGGGATATTTGAATAGAAGAACAGACCCCCTAAATCCCCCGAAGGGGGACTTTCCACCGCTACGAGAATTTAAAAAAGTAGTGAACAATTCAGTTAGCTCTAATATATAAACAATCATACAAAGACTCTTGAAGTCCCCCTTCGGGGGATTTAGGGGGTCGGAACTTAATATCATGAAACAAAGAATAGGTGTATATATTTGTCATTGCGGCGGAAATATTTCCGATTATGTGGATGTGGAAGAGTTGGGCAAAATGTTCCATCAGGAGGAAAATGTGGTTGTTTCCAAGGATGTAATGTTTGCCTGTGCCGACTCCAACCAAAAAGATATGGTCGCTGACATACAAGCAAATAATCTGGATGCTATTGTGGTTTGCTCGTGCTCGCCCAAATTGCATTTACATACGTTCAAAAATGTGGCATCGCGTGCGGGCTTGAATCCGTCGAACTATGTGCAGGTGAATATCCGCGAGCAATGCTCGTGGCCGCACAGCGACCGTCCGCGCGAAGCAACCGTGAAAGCTGCCGGACTTATCCGCGCCGGTATCAACCGCGTGTCGTATTCCGAATCGTTGGAAAACATTGAATTGTCGGTGAAAAAATCAGCGTTGGTTATTGGTGCAGGTGTTTCGGGCATGAAAGCTGCTATCGATTTAGCCCGTTCGGGCAATGAAGTTTTTTTGATTGAAAAAGACTTTTTCGTAGGTGGACGAATTGCGCAGAAAGAAACCCTTTTCCCAACCAATCAGAACGGAAAAGAAGTGGTGGCGGCGCTTTACAACGAAATGAAAAAATTCCCGAACATTACCATTTTTACCGGAGCAACGGTGGAAAAAGTATCTGGAAGTTTGGGAAATTTCACAGTGGATATCAAGGTGAAACCTCGTTATATCAATCCGAATGCCGATAAAAAGGCGGTGAAGCGTGCTATGGAAGAATGTCCCGTGAGTGTTCACGACAATTTTAATCTGGGATTGGCGGAGCGCAAAGCCATTTATAAAAATTATCCGGAAGCATTGCCGGATGTTCCGGTTGTGGTGGCTGAAGCATTGAAAGATGCTACTGACTTTACAGGTAAATTTGCTTCAACACTTAATCTGAACGAAGAATCACAAACGCTTTCGTTGATTGCAGGATCGGTGCTGGTAACTACCGGTTACGACCATTATCAACCCAAAGAAGGGGAATTTGGCTACAAAACGATTGATAATGTAGTGACTTTGCCCGAATTGAACCGTTTGATGGAAATGAATCCTTCAAAATTGGTTTACAACGGCAAGCAGATCAAGAGCCTGGCATTTATCTATTGCGTGGGCAGTCGGCAGACTAAAGGCGACAATAAATATTGTTCGCGCCAGTGCTGTACATCGACTATTCATACATCATTGCAACTGAAAGAAAAATACAAGGATATTCAGACTTACCATTTATACCGTGATATTCGCACGTATGGCAAACAGGAATTGATGTATGCACAATCTTCGAAACAAGGCGATTTGTATTTCAAATACGAAGAAAAAGAATTGCCGGTGGTGACCTCTCCCGGCCTCTCCAAAGGAGAGGAGAAAGACAGAGTTCTGATAAAGGTCAAGGATTATTTGACAGCCAAAAAAGAAATGGAAATTGAAGCTGATTTGGTGGTGTTGGTTACCGGAATGGTGGCTCGCGAAGATGCTACAACCATTTCGGAATTGTTTAAAATCCCAATTGGTCGCGATAAATTCTTCAACGAAATTCACCCCAAATTGAAACCTGTAGAAACCGTTATTAAAGGTGTGTACATTGGTGGAACCTGTCAGGGACCAAAAAATGTAAGCGAATCAGTTCAATCCTCGTTGGCGGGTGCTTCTAAAATTACAGCATTGCTCAAAAGCGGCACCGTTTCCGTTGATCCGATCATTGCCCGCGTGGATGCCGATAAATGTACCTGGTGCGGAAAATGCTCGGATGTGTGCGATTATACGGCTATCAAAGAAGTACTGTTTGGCGAAAAACATGTTGCGGGAGTCAACAAAGCAGTTTGTACAGGTTGTGGCATTTGTGCTCCGGTTTGTCCTGAAAATGCCATTGAAATTGCACAATACACCGACAACGAAATTGAATCGATGATTGACGGCTTTATGATGGATTTTGATATCAAAGAAAAAGGTGCAGGCGAAACTGATGACGCTCTTACTCCCCCTTCGGGGGCTGGGGGGTCGGGTATGAAAGAATATCCGCAGGTTTGGCGCGAAATCCTAGCCGGCATGACCGATGAGAAAAATACCATTCCTGAAATTGTTGCTAATACCAAGCTTGCCGGCGAACTGGTAACTTTCCACCTGATGACCATGAACCGATACGGTGTGGTTGTTCCGGCTGGGATGGATGCGAAAGAAACTTACTATTATTATAAAGTGAAATAAATCAGTCAGACCCCCAACCCCCAAATGGGGGCTTTAAGACTCAACTACGACATAAATCGTAACTTGTGTATGAAGCATTTTTTTAACCCCCATTTGGGGGTTGGGGGTCTTAAAATCTAAGAATATGTCAAGAGTAAATCCAAAATTTGCAACTGAATTATCAAAATATGGGTCGGGCGACTTCAACGCCTGTTTCAATTGCGGAAACTGTACGGCTACCTGTTCGCTTTCGACTGCCGACAGCTCGTTTCCACGCGAAATGATTCGCTATACCACGCTCGGGTTGGAGGACGATATCAAAGCATCGTTGAAACCCTGGGAGTGTTATTACTGCGGCGAGTGTTCGTCGGAATGTCCGCGTCAGGCTGAGCCGGGCGAGTTGATGATGTCGCTTCGTCGCTATTTGACAGCGCAATACGACTGGACCGGGCTTTCAGGGCTTTTGTACAAATCATTGCCAATAAGTATCGCTGCGTTTATCCTGACTTTTGTGGGTGTGATGGCGTTTGTGGTTTCGGTAGGTTTTGAGTTGGAAAAAATGGTTCATTTCGGTCACCTGTTCGAAATGATTGCCATTGGAACCGTGGGCTTGGTCATCTTGTTGCCCAACGTGGCTCGTATGTGGTATTTCACGATCCTGAAACCCAAAACAAAAGTGCCTTTCACGAAATATGTAAAAGCTACCGGCGAATTGTTCATTCACATGTTTACCCAAAAACGCGCACTGGGTTGCGACGATAACCAGTTCCGCTGGTTCGAACATTTTATTCTGGTCATCGGCTACCTGTCGCTGCTGTTTACCACCGTTGTGCTGAATTGGTTTGCCTCGCCCTATTTGTTTGTCATTATTCTGGGCTACATAATGAGTGCCATCGTGTTTGTGGTGACTATCGATTTTGTTTCGGGCCGCATGAAGAAAAAGAAAGAAGTGAGCAAACACTCGCAACCTTCGGATATTTTCTTTGTGGTGTGGTTGTTCCTCATGGGACTTACTGCCTTTCTGGTTCGCCTGTTTATCGACCTCGATATACTGGAAATGAATAAATGGTTGTATATTTTCCACCTCACGGTGTTGGTTCAATGGGCATTGATCATTGTTCCGTTTGGTAAATGGACGCATTTCCTGTATCGCTCGTTTGCTATGTATTTTGCAAAGTTGAAAGATACGGGAGGGTCGAATTCCGGTTCGACCAAATAAATTGAATATGCGGGAGGGTCGAATTCCGATTCGACCAAATACGTTCGAAAATAATGACCCCGGCTGAATCTCTGTGATGAGATTCAGCCGGGGTTTGTTTATAAATGGAACATATCGTCTTTCCATTTTTCAGGATTATTCACGATATAATTGGAAATGTTTTCGTACGCATCGGGCGTGCGGATGATGTGTTCGTAATAATTGCGTTGCCATAATTTGCGATTGAAACGCGGCCAATTATCGTTTTTTACACCACGAATATATGCGTTGGTGGTCATGGTTTTGAACCAATCCACCGCATCGGGGATGGTGGCACCGGTTCGTTGGTTGTCGGGACCGTATTCATTCGGACGTTTTCCCACCGGATGCCCACGTTCCACCATCGGACGCCCACGTAGGGGCGCCCCTACGTGGGCGTCC
>DATFAW010000431.1:0-16077 GCA_035254165.1 Paludibacter sp. | reverse complement strand
GATATATATTCCAAAATATCACTTTAGCTGATATTCACCGTTTTCATTCCGTCGACAAAAGAACTTTGTGCTCGTTGGCAATTTTAATTATTAGCTCGCCAAACAACGTATTTGCCCAGGCAAACCAAGGCCGAGAGAATTTCATAGCATTATCCTTATGAAACGCTTCGTGCATAAATCCTGTTTCGGCATCGGTACGAATAAGAGTTTGAAGACACTGTCCAATTTCATGTTCATCTGTAGATGTAAGTGCCTGCATGATAAAACTCATCGGCCATATCCAATCAAGACCCACGTGAGGGCCTCCCACTCCCGCTGCCGCTTTTCCCTTGAAAAAATAAGGGTTATCACTACCTAAAACCAAGCGACGGGTATTTTTATAGATTGGATCGGAGACTTTGATAAATGAACAAAGGTAAGGCAAGCCCAACAAGTTGGGAACATTGGCATCGTCCATAAAGACCTGTCCGCCAAAACCATCTACCTCATAAGCATATACTTTGCCGTATTTTGGATGAGTAGCAATTCCATATTGATTTACAGCATGAAATACCTCTTTGGCCAAAGCCTTGCATTTAGATGCAAAAATCGGATCACCGGTAACCTTATTGGATATTTCCGCTAGCTGATTCAAAGACTCAACAGCAAACAGGTTAGAAGGAATCAAGAAACTAAAGAGCGTAGAGTCATCCGATGGACGGAAAGATGAACAGATTAAACCAACCGGATTAACCGGGCTTCCAAATCCTTTGTTGAGTACCGTGTCGCTCTGTTTATCGGTGTCGCGGGTAAAGGAATAGGAGGTATCCATTGTTCCCTTTTTGCGTTGTTGTTCCACAAAAGTTTCATAGACGCGTTTCATAGCACTTTTCCAACCCTCATCAAACATAGCGGTATTTCCGGTTGTTTTCCAATAATGATATGCCAAACGGATTGGATAGCAGAGAGAGTCAATTTCCCACTTGCGTTCGTGCAATTCGGGAATCATCTTGGTGTGATCCTTATCCCATTCGCTTCCGGTAGCTCCCTTATTGAATGCATTGGCATAAGGATCAAGATTGATGCACCAGCTCTGTCGGCGAATAATCCCCTCGATCATAAGGCTTAACTGACTGTCTTTCGCAGCCAGAGGCAGATAAGGAAAAACTTGTGCCGATGAATCGCGTAACCACATGGCTTCAATGTCACCTGTAATCACAAACGTATCAGGCAACCTATCCTTCATCGCAAATTCCACTGTTGTATCAAGTGTATTTGGATAGCAGTTTTCAAACATCCAAGCCAATTTTGGATTTTTAATTTTAGGTTTTACCTGCTGAATCACTTCTTCAACAGCTTTTGAAGTGAAATTGCGTTTGGCAAGTATGGGGCGTTTGCTGACATAAGTGGCGGCAGCAGTTGCTGATGGCGACAATATCTGGGCAAAAATATTTTTGCTCACTGCCAGTCCGGCCAAAGCCATCCCACTTGTACGTAAAAAATCTCTGCGTGAAGTCATAATATTACAAGATTAATCATGTGTATTTATTAATTTATATATCAGTGAATTTATCAACAGCCATTTATTCGCCAATTGAAATTCAAATATCTCCTCTATTTTTCATTTACTGAAAATGAATATGGAACATCTGCATTTAATGTTCCTCTCTGCATATTCGGTTGAGCCGACATATCGAA
Source organism: Paludibacter sp. (assembly GCA_035254165.1). GTDB lineage: Bacteria > Bacteroidota > Bacteroidia > Bacteroidales > Paludibacteraceae > Paludibacter. Next base: position 14,400 of record DATFAW010000431.1, on the reverse strand, counting down.
ATTCAAGAGTGCCCCCTTCATTAGCTCCGAATGGCTAAGCCAGTTCTTTGTGTACTTCACGCCATTGAATGTAAGAGAATTTATATATTTATTAGCACTTTCATTCTGAGGGGCACTGACAACCACCTGTTTCCCATTTTCGAGATTCAACACTATCTTTTTAAATAAAGGAGCACCTAATACGTACTGATCAGAAGCGGGACAAACAGGATAAAAACCCATTGATGAAAAAACATACCAGGCAGAAGTTTGTCCGTTGTCCTCATCTCCACAAAATCCATCGGGAGTAGCAAAATAAAGCTTATCTAACACTTCGCGCACATGTGCCTGAGTTTTCCATGGCTGACCGGCATAATCATAAAGATAGATCATATGTTGAATCGGTTGATTTCCATGCGCATAATTACCCATATTCATAATTTGCATCTCCCTAATTTCATGTATAGGAAAACCATAGTAACTGTCATCGAAAACGGGTGGAACAACAAATACCGAGTCAAGCATAGAGACAAATTTATCTTTGCCCCCCATTAAGCCGACAAGTCCCTGAATGTCATGAAATACAGACCACGTATAGTGCCAACTATTTCCTTCGGTAAATGCATCGCCCCACTTAAATGGACTGAACGGTTTCTGAAACGTTCCATTTTGATTTCGTCCACGCATCAGTTTTGTTTCTAAGTCAAACACATTCCGATAGTTTTGACACCGTTTAGCAAATACATCCACTTCCTTTTTTGGGCGTTTCAATAGTTTTGCCAATTGATAGATAGCATAATCATCGTAAGCATATTCAAGAGTTCGGGCGGCATTCTCATTAATTTTCACATCATACGGCACATATCCTAGTTTATTGTAAAAAGCCGCACCCTTGCGTCCAACAGAACCCAAAGGTCCTTCATTCTTGGTATTCTTCAACACAGCCTCGTAAAGTTTATTAATGTCGTATCCACGAGCACCTTTCATATACGCTTCTGCAATTATGGAAGCTGAATTAGAGCCTACCATACAATCGCGATGCCCGGGACTAGCCCATTCAGGGAGCCAACCGCTTTCATTATAGGAATTTACCAGACCTTCCTGAATATGAGTATTCAGCGTAGGTTCAATAAGGTTGAAAAGTGGGAATACGGCCCGAAAAGTATCCCAAAAGCCATTGTCAGTAAACATATAACCTGACTTAACCTCACCGCTATACGGACTGTAATGCACAATATTTCCACCACCATCAATCTCGTAAAACTTGCGTGGAAAAAGCATGGTACGATATAAACAAGAATAAAAGGTGCGCGTTTGATCAACAGTACCGCCTTCTACAACAATTCGGTTAAGCTCTTTGTTCCAACTTGCTTTGGCCTGCTGCTTCACTGCGTCAAAATTATTTGTTCCAATTTCCCGAAGGTTCAACTCGGCTTGTTCTGCACTTATGAACGACGAAGCTACACGAGCGTGTATTTTTTCACCCTTTTTCGTCTTAAAATGAACGAGTGCACCAACGTGGTCAGCGGTGTATTCTAGAATATCGTCCAGCGTTTTATTGCCACTCCAGACAGATTGTCCTACAAAAGGCTCATCAAAAATCACCACGAAATAATTTTTAAAATTTGCAGGTACTCCCCCGCTGTTGCGCGTAGTATAACCAATTATTTTGTTCGCCTCCGGGATTATTTTAATGTAAGAGCCTTTATCGAAAGCATCAATAAGCACGTACGAACTATCAGTTTGAGGAAAAGTAAAACGAAACGAAGCTGCACGCTCGGTGGGAGCTATCTCAGTTGTCACATCGTAATCAGCCAGATAGACACTATAATAATATGGTTTGGCAATTTCTGTTTTATGTGAAAACCAGCTTGCACGTGCATCTTCGTCTATTTTAGGACTGCCTGTCATTGGCAAAACAGAAAACTGCCCATAGTCATTAATCCACGGACTTGGCTGATGTGTTTGTTTAAAACCTCTTATTTTATCTGCATCGTAAGTATATTGCCAACCGTCTCCCATTTTTCCGGTTTGCGCCACCCAAAAGTTCATCCCCCATGGCAGGGCGATGGCAGGATAAGTATTGCCGTTTGACAAGCTATACTTCGATTGGGATCCCATAAGCGGATTTACCCAATCAGCAGGATTTTCCAGACGATCGACAGTTTGTGCATGCATGTGGCAAGCCGCCAAAACGACTAAGCAAGATAAAAAGATTCTCTTCATATTTTTAAGATAGCTAATTACATTTATTTAGAAACAATATTCACATCGTCGATATAATAAGTTGCCATAGGAACAGGATCATCGGCTCCAACTAATGGTGGTGACACTTTTTGGTTAGGAGTTGTTCGGTCAGGCAAATTATTATATGCACCGGTGCAAAATGAAAGTCTTTCCACTGACTTCACGGCCTCTGCAAGTTGTGCATTTTGCAAAACTGCTTTGCCATCTACAGCAACATCAAAACTACCGGTTATAGTTGCATTTACAGTAAGCTCCATCTGGTACCATTTTCCGGGAACATATTGTTGCAAGCGGGTTGAAGTACTTCCATTCATAGCATTCAGAGAACCATTCTCGTCAAACCAAAGGCGAACAGGGCGATTACCATAACGATCTGTGACATCAATTCTGAACATACCATTATTATTTTGGTTCAAAAATACTTTAAAGTTGATCGTTGCTTTATTTCCGGTTTTAAAAATCCGAACAGCTTTTGCATAATCGTAAGGATCACTATCCGAAAGCTGAAGGCTCTTATTTTTTGTATCGGGAAATGCCACAACATTTACAGGAGCCCATTGTGGAGCATAAATATTCCAGTCAGGAACTGCTCCGTTCACTTCCATATTATCAAAGTTATCTTTCACATCGCCTTCCACTGAATATTTAACCGATAGTGGAACACGACTCACCCAAATATCTTCTTTATTAACGCTATAAGTAAGCCACATGTCATTTCCGGGAGGATTACCATTTCCTTCCACTATTCCTCTTGTGTAGTTTGGACCGAAATCTTTCCAACGGCCATAAAAACGGCGCAATGGCACCTCGCCGTGCACAACCAGCATATTGTCGAAAACAATTCCATCATCTCCCGTAACGACGATAAGCGGATAACGATACTCCTGCGTTGCTATTGGATTGTAAACCATAGTATAACGTCCGTCTTTGGTCTGCTGTCCCCAGTTTTTACCTCCGGGCATAATCAACGTCGGAGCTTTTACCGGATGAGACAACGTTGCTCCTTCATCAGATGAAATTGCACTCATCGATTTTTTCCAAAGCACAACCACCTTTCCATCCTTGCGATGATAAAACGATGTAGCTTCTACGCTATCCTTCGCTGCACCTAAAGAAGGATAAAAATTATCATTACCGCTATCTTCATCAATCCACTGCAGAGTCATTAATTTATCCGAAAGCAATGACTTACATGCCTTCACAAATCCGGCATCTTTTGATTTAGTAAAAAATGGATAACTGGTATTGCTTTCGTTCCAATTATTATAACTGCTGTAACGAATAAAATAAATGGGGCCGTATGTTCCGTTTTTATACACTTCACGTACTACTCTCCCGATTCCACCATTACGAAAAGGGTGTTCGGTATGTCCGTAAAAGCCACTTACCAGCAATCGCCCATCAGCTGCCACATGAAAACCCATGCGTTGATGCATCATATAACCGTTGTATCCTTCTGGAATCTTCACCCCTGCAGGTGCTTTATATTCCGGGAAAACAACCTGCGGCATTGACCATATTCGCCCATCTTTGGAGGTGGCCAGCATTGTATGCACAGGTGCAACATGTTCATCAATAGCCCCACTAATGTATTGCAAATAAAACTGGTTATTCCAGTAAGCAATATTCGGTGCATGATTGTAGGTCCAACCATAGCCATCTACCTTTTCGAAATGTGTACGGTTAGCTCTTAACACCTGTCTGTTTTCAACACCCACTGCTAATCTCAATTTACCATCATGCACAGTAGGATCTGCCACTTCACCTCCAATGTAGCGAACGGGTTCTGCAGCACTTCCGGTTTGAGCCAATACTCTGGTAGAACAGGGTGACAAGATCAGCAACAGCACAAAAAATATATTTTTTTCCATACTTATCTAATTACCAATTTAGTTTAACATCAACACCATCAGACCTGTTTTGAAACTGAAGTAATAAGGTATGAGAGTTCTCATCCCATTCAGATTCGAATTCAGCAGCTTTATTTTCAACAGAATAGCCTACTTCAATTTGTAAAGGCTTTATCGACAGCAGGATTCTCATCGCATTTTTTGTCTTTGTAGGACCTTTTGCCATAAACGAATAAGATCTACCCAATCGAATCTCCTTATAGATTCGTGATGCAGCACAGAGTACAGCCGGAGTTTTCTGATCGTTAACTCTCTGCAAATCATACAAAAAAGCTTGCTCACCAGGACGTACTGTTTTCCGGTTCAAAACAGGTAATTCCGGATTAAATAAATCAATCACCGGTCTGTTAATCACAAGCGATGAAGTATCCTTATTTTCCGTCATTGCAGAAACAATAGTATAGGGGCCTCGTTCCAGGTAAAAGAAATTTTTCATTTGCCAATCTTTTACACCAGCTCTCTCATATCCTTTTTTTACGACATTTGCAAAAGCATCATCTTGTGCCTTTTGCATCACCAATTCTTTTGGATTTTTACGCAATAAATATACACAACCTTTTCCATATCGATATTCATTTTGGTTGGATTTTACGTTTATTCCCATAAGCTCAAAAAGATGTTCGGATGGTGTTTTGTAGTTATTACCTTTAGTATTCCACCACTCTTGCACTGTTTGAAAAGGATCATCGTCACGACCTACATACACAATAACACCTCCCTTACGAACCCAATTTGCTAAATAGGTATGCCCAACTGAAGTGAGAGGTTTCATATTCGAATAACTCATCACCAAAACCTTAATCTTTTTCAATGACTTTGCAATCCCAAGGTTTTCAAAATGAACCATTTCTACCGGAATGCCTCTTTTGAGCAAAGGAAGAGCCATTCCATAAAAATTTGACAACTGAGGATCATCATAACCTTTATGAACTGGAAAGCGCTGAAACATTATCGAATTGGCCAATAATATACCAATTCCCGATGTGCCATTTACTTTATTATCAGACAGAGGCATATCGTTCAGGCAATTTACCATCACCTGCATTTGTGTAGCAAATTCAGGAGAGATTGCTTGCATTGAGTCTTTGCCCTCTACGGGAAACTTCCCCAGATAAATGCGGTTGGGCCATGGCATTACTTCATACTTATTCACCGATGGATAAAACAGTTGTGCTGTAAAAGTGGCCTGATAATTTCGCTTATAATCGTTCCATGAACGAATGCCGTCTTCAATTGGATCAGTCAGGAAATAGACGGTCCGTTTAGTTGACTCCACCATCGAATAAATTGTACCATACTCCAAAAAAGCATTTTCAAAAGTTCTTTCCTTCATCAAGCCATTGTAATACACCGGAACACGAGATGTTCCGGTCCATACCTGTGCAATATATCCGTCAACAGACGAAAGAGAAGCTAAACTTGCTTCGGGACTTACAATTTGCCATGCTGCGTAATTGAGCAATGAGTGGGTCGGCACAAAACATTTCAGAGCTAAGCCTTTGGTTTTAGCATAGTTTTTAGCATAGCTGAATACATCATTTAATGCATTGTAGTAGAGCTGGTATTTTAGTTTTGACGATAAGTAAGTAGCCTCCGGGGACAAATGTTGGGCAACCCACGGAAAACCATAATAGCTCTGCCACGCACGCTTAAAAGAATCACCATATCCGGCGGCAGCCCAATATTCAGGTTCTTCGAGATAGATAGACGTAACTCCAGTGTCAATCGCTTTTCTTACTGACGACTTAATATAAGTCAAATAAGATTCTGATGGATTTACATAGGGAACGTTCTTGCTATGCCAAATGGTATCCCCTTTTACATCTACCTGAGCGTCATCAAAATGCGTATGCCCATCAAACTTTCCTGTAAAATAATCCTGATAATTTCCCCAGGCAATGCCGGTCATAAACTGAATCTGATAACCTTTATCTTTCCATGATTTGTATCGGTTGATAAATGTTGAGTCCATCCCATAAAGAATAGCAATATCCGACCGGACATCATATTCCGGCAACCATTTATCGGCAATCTGGAAAGAAGTATTCAGTTCAGGTTTTTCTTGCCCCAGAAGAGAAATGTCTACCCAGCAAAGGATAAAACACAAACAAAATAATTGATTTTTCATTACTCTCATATTACACGATCAACTGATTTACAACTCATCCCTCACTCCAAAACCAAATTCAGCACCTTGATTCATGGATTAATCAATTTGATTTTACTTATCAAGGTTTTTACATTTAATAACCACTAACCTTTATAAAAAGGTTAGTGGCCAGTTAACAACAATAACAACAACAATAAAATATCTTTTTCAAGAGAATTCTTAAAACGAAAAGGTCAATGCCGGACAATTGCTTTTCTGAGTAAACGTTGCAGGCAATGAAACATTTACTTTATCGCCTTTGATTGTCCACTTTACGGTAGCTCCGGTAGCTAAGAGTTTCATTTTGGCACCTTTTTTAGGAAGGTTACCTCCCCACTCCACAGTTTTTGGAACTGCTTTGCCTTCGGGAAGACAAACAAGAGCATACTGAGTTTTACCATCTTTGCTTTGAGTAAAAAATGTATTTTCATCACGACAGACTTTGCTGATACGAGTACCGTAAATAGCAGCACCATTTACTTTCATCCAGTCACCAATCTCTTTTAGTATTTTTACTTCTGACAATTCCACTGTTCCATCAGGGCGAGGACCAACACCCAACAATAAACTTCCACCTTTGGCCACAATTTCAATTAGTTTGTGGATAACTTTTGTTGGTGATTTATATTGATCATTAGGAACAAAACCCCAGGCATTGCCAAGCGTTATACAGCTTTCCCATGGATGATCGAGGGCTTGTGCAGGAATGGCTTGTTCAGGTGTCTGATAATTTTCGTAAGGTCCGGCAACAGTTCTATCGACAACCAATAATCCCGGTTGCACCTCACGAGACATTTTAGCAATACGTGGAATATCTACCTCCTGATTCCACGCAGGAATAGCAGCACCCCAGCCACGAACTTCATCAGTAACGGTTTCAAGTGGACGAACCCAACCACCATCGAGCCACAGAATATCAATGGAACCATAGTTGTGCATCAACTCACTAATTTGATTATAAGTAAACTGCTTGAAACGATTCCATTTCCATGGATATTTACGAATATCATAATTAGTATTCCGATCGGGCGTTGCATATTTAGACCACCAGAAATCCTCCGAGTGCCAGTCTGGTTTCGAAAAATAAGCACCAATCATAAATCCTTTGTCACGAAATGCCTGAAAAACATATTTGGCAACATCAGCTCTTGGATTAGATGCAAAAGGGCCATTCGTTATTTTAAAATCAGTTTGCTTAGTATCGAACATACAAAAGCCATCATGATGTTTAGTCGTAAATACCACGTAGCGCATGCCGGCATCTTTTGCAGCCTGAGCCCACTGTTCCGGGTTAAATTTGATTGGATTAAACACTTTGCTAAAATTCCAGTACCATTTCTTATATTCATCATATGTCATGGTACTATCGCGCTCTATCCAGGGCTCTGAACAAATTTGCCACGATTCAATAATGCCCGGCACAGCATATAATCCCCAGTGTATTAGCACTCCGAATTTCTGATCCTGCCAATTATCAAGTTTAGCCTTTACCATGGGATCAGTTGGCCATTGATAAGTTGTTGATTGATGATGAAGGTTATTTTCCTGAGCAGAAGCCATCAACGGGAAAAATACAGCGATCAGCAATAAATAAATAAAATGTTTCATATTATGAATCCAAATGGGTTTTACCCCGTTAAAGTAAATAATCAAATAAGACATTATAACACTATCCTCATTTTTTCAACAGAAACAAGACATTTCCCATAACCATTAAATGGAGTGATTCGTCACAGTACAATTACGTATTCTTTAAATAATCTTTTCCAAAAAAGATTTTATCTGAAAGACAGGGAATAAAACTTCCATTAGAACAAAAAGAAAGCTGTTATCTATAAGTAAGGAAAACAATGCACAACGCACAGTCAAACATTATCAATTTTACAAATTCATTACAACAGTATTTTAGACTTATCGTGAAGATAAAAATCGCATAACATAGAAAACTACTAATCAGTATAATAGTCACACTTCAAGAATAATCCTGAAACAAATAAAAGATTATATGTTTTATTTGCTCATTTTATCATAGTATATTTACGTTTGATTATCAATCATTATATTACCAAGTACCATTTATTATTTATATCAAAAAAATATGTATACTTTTGAAATCTGCGCTAATTCTGTAAAAAGCTGCCTTGCCGCTCAGGAAGGTGGCGCTCATCGTGTTGAATTATGTACAGCTATTCCAGAAGGAGGTACAACCCCTTCATTTGGAGAAATTGCTATTGCCAGAGAAATGTTACAAATCAAGTTGCATGTAATTATACGTCCACGGAGTGGTGATTTTTTGTATTCTTCTCTTGAAATAAAAAGCATGTTGAAGGACATTGAAATGTGCAAAAAACTAAATGTAGATGGCGTCGTTTTTGGAGTACTTAATAGCACCGGAGACATCAATATACCTGCTATGAATGAACTCATGGCCGCCTCAAAAGGAATGTCGGTTACCTTTCACCGGGCTTTTGATATGTGCCATGACCCACATGCCTCACTTGAACAAATTATTAATTTAGGCTGCGACAGACTATTGACTTCCGGTCAACGTTCCACTGCTGAGGAAGGAATTCCACTTCTAAAAAAATTAAATGAGCAAGCCGGAAATCGAATAATCCTATTAGCCGGATCAGGTGTAAACGAAACAAACATTCAGCGCATTGCCTCAGAGACAGACATCTCTGAATTCCATTTTTCTGCACGCGAAAAACAAGAAAGTCAAATGACATACCGAAACCACATTGTGTCTATGGGAGGTACTGTTCATATAGATGAATACGAGAATGCTTTTACTTCACCGGGGAAAGTTAAAAGCATAATTGACGCATTATTGTATGCATAAAACAACTGCCACTGCCAAACAACGTTACAATTACTAAAATTATGATAAACGTTTTATTTGCAACAACAAAAGAATAAAGTCGTCTTGACTTTTTCTGAAAAGATGATTTTGATTCAGATTCTCAATTAATACTGTTGCTTTGACGAAATTTTTTTTATGTTTTGAATCGGGTCTTGCGAGTTCCAACTCGCAATATTATAGAAATGCCGCGAGTTGGAACTCGCGAAACCCGATTAGTATTCACACAAGGCTCTGTTAAGAGCGATATTATAAAAAGTCAAGACGACTTCAATAACAAACTAACTTATATAAACTCAAGCATCTACAGCATTTTACCCGCATGTTCAAAAAGGAGACGGGGTTTACTCCGAATGAATATCGTTCATTTAATCAATATTCAATTGCTGTATTTCCATTATTGTATATTTACTCTATTTTAAATTTACTCTTATGCAAAAGTGAAATTGTAATGCTTTTCTAAAAAATTAATCCTCTTTCGACACAAACTTATATTCTCCCGACCCAACCTCAAAAACAGCCTTGCCTTTTTCCATTCTTAAAAACTTTAATCCCGCAGATTTAGAAGCCTTTTTGCCACTTTCGAAGACATCTTTTTCATTCGATGCCGGAATATATAAGGTGGCTGTTGTGTTTGCCGGTACAACAAAACGATAATTACAGGTATTGCCTTTTATGTCCCAACTGCTTTCTATGCGACCGTACATGGAATCGTGATACCCTTTGGCATACGTCATTTTGCCTGTAGTGTTGGGTTCGGGTTGTAAAATGAAATGTTTAAAACCGGGAGAGTTTTCGTCGCGGGTTATGCCGAGCGAATAATTGTACATCCACGCACCAACTGCACCGAAGGAGTAGTGGTTGAAGGAATTCATGTTGTTATTTCCGCCAAAACCATCTAAATGGGTATAAGAGTTTAAGCGTTCCCATATTGTTGTAGCTCCTTGCTCAACAGGGTATAACCACGACGGGTAGGTTGTTTGTTGAAGCAAACGGTACGCTAAGTTGGAATAGCCATTGTCTGATAATGCTTTATTTACCCAGGCTGTGCCAATAAATCCGGTCATTAGGGAATATGGCGGGCAGTTAACGTTTTGGTCGGTTTTATTGGCGCGGGTAATGGTGTTCACGAAATTGCTCTGTGCCGCTTTGAAGTTCTTCTCATTAAAAATATTGAATGCAAATGGCAGAACGTAAGATGTTTGCGAATCGATAATTTTTCCGCGAAACGATGTTTTTCCGGTTGTGCTATCGATGTAAGTTTTGTTAAAGAATTCTTTTCGTGCGGCACACAGTTTTGCGAACCTTTCGGCATCATCTTTTTTATTAAGGACCGAAGCTGCTTTGCTCACGATTTCTAAATCGTAAATGAAATAGGCTTCCCAAAAGAGGACTTTTTCGTTTTTATTGTCTTCGAGGCTTAACCAATCGCCCAGACTGCCCCAGTTTTTTCGCTCATTTTCTTTGAATACGCCTGTTTCGGGATTTATATCGCGAATTAGATATTCTACGTATTTTTTCATTGCATCGTAATGCTCAGTCAGCATGGCCTTATCGTCGTATTGCTGAAAGCTTTCCCAGGCAACGGTAATTCCGGCACTGCCCCACATAGTTTCACCAAAGCCAACGCCCAAAGGGGCAACATCGGGGAAACGTCCGTCTGCTTTCTGAACATCTCGCATTGCCAACATGTGCCTTCTTAAGAATTGTGGAACCGGGGCTAAATAGGTTGCTGTGCGTGAAAATACAGAAATGTCGCCACTCCAACCCAAACGCTCGTTTCGTTGGGGGCAATCGGTGGGAATCGACATGAAATTAGCATAAGATGACCATGTTATATTCTCCCAAAGCTTATTCACTTTAGGGTTTGATGTTTCGTATTTCGACGCCAATTCGTGAATGGAGCTTAACACTTCTCCTTTAACAGCATTTAGCGACAAAGGGCTGTCGATTCCTGTTATTTCGACGTACCGGTAGCCATGATAGGTAAATCGTGGATTTATTGTTTCTTCGCCGCCTTTGGCAATATAAATCTCTTGTGTCATAGCTGCGCGAATGTTTTCGAGCATAATCATTCCGGTATTTTCTTTGTATGCGGGCAGGTTGGGGTATTTTACTTCTGCAAAGCGAAGAAATATTTTCTTTCCCGGAACTATATCTTTCAGGTTTATTTTAGGAACTCCTGCCATGTTTTGCCCCATGTCGTACAGATACACGCCCGGACGTATTTCTTCTACAGATATGGCGCTGAGCTCTTTAATCTTTTTTACGGTTTCGCCAAACTGACCCGTCAGGTTCATTTGACTATAATCGCCAACTCCGGGTACGTTCCACGCTGCTTTGTCGCTATTAATATTTCCATCCAGCGGAACTTCTATACTTTTTTTCCATGCAGAATCGTTGTAAGAAGCAACAGACCAGTCTTTAACAAGTGTTTCTTTTGTGGCATCATAAACTTCGCCCTGAAAGAAACTTCCGTAAACAACCGGGCCATTATTGAAATATTTCCATGTATCAGGTTTTGATGTTATTACATCGGTTTTCCCGTCGGAATAGGTTATAACTAATTTAGCTAAAATGGATTGTCGGTCGCCGAAAAAATTCCAGAAGTCTCCCGAATATGTGCTGCCGCCGCTCCACCAACCTTCGCCTAACATTGCTCCTAAAGCATTCTTCCCGTTAAGTACATAATTGGTAACATCGTAAGTTTGATATAAATGCGTTTTGGGATATTGGGTTGCTCCGGGATTAAAATAGTCGTCGCCAACGCGTTTTCCGTTTATGTATATTTCGTAAATACCTCTGGATGTTACATATAAGCGGGCTTTTGCTACGGTGCTTGGCGATGTTGTAAAAGTGGTTCGCAACATTGGCATTGAGTTTCGCGAAGGATTCGTCAGTACCAACGCATCCGTACTCAATCCGCCTACTTTATAAGGTGTTGAATATGCTGAATATAAGACATTTGAAGGGTTTCGATAATTTTTTATTTGAAGGTTTGAAAATTGCGCGATTTGTTTTTCGGGTACAAGGAATCCAACTTCGGCAATCGACGGAAATGCTATATAATCGCCACCTCTTCCCATTGGATTGATATTCAAATCACCAATTTGGTTTCTTTTGTTTTCACCGTCAATATAAATTTTTGTATCGCCCAATACCGATATTAAAAAGATGGTATGGGTTTCGTATTGATTTAACTGATTGATAATTGAATCGGGTACTGTAAAACTTTTGAGGGGTATATTGTTTTTATCCTTTGGCGAATATCCTTTTCTGTAAACATTTAATTGTGCGGGTTTCTTCGAATTTAAAGGAGCAATGTTCAATTCAATTAGTATGAACGAACTGTCCTTTTTGTTTTCGAGCTTATAAATATTTTTGTTTCTGTCCATCAATCGATTATCGTTAGCCCCGTAAATAAAACCAGCCTTGGTGCTATTCGACAATTTATCTAGTTGCAGCGTGAAATTAATTTTGAAAACGGGCAGATAATCTGAATACAGAACCATATCTTCATTGGTTCCGCCAATCCATTTAGCCCCGTTCCATGCCGATAATTGAGGGTCGGGGTTCATTAATCCGGTTTCGAACCACGATTCTGCCAAATGTTGTTTTTGTTCTTCATCCCAAACTAAAACCTGCCATTTGTAGCGTGTACTTGGTTTTAAGGGGCTTCCGGCGTAGGAAATGTTCAACGAAACATCACTTGGTGTTTTGCCCGAATCCCACACTTTTTGTCCGGCTTCATCGGTAACCATAATTTGGTAGGCTGTTTGATGGCATCCTTTTTTCGGAGAAGCCATTTGCCAGCTAAAACGGGGTTGGGTAACATCTATGCCAAGAGGCGTTTCGGTATATTCGGTTCGAAGTTTATCAATGTTAATTTCTGAAGCTTTTAAAAATGAAGATGTGAAAAAGCTTAAAAGCAATACGCTAATTAAAAGATAGTTGACTGGTTTCATGTGTTTATTTTGTAATAGCTTTTAAATAATTAAAAGTCCGATTAATTATATGTATATAAATTCCTGATTATAATACCAATATTATTGTTTTTAGATATTTGTCAAACACTAAAATTATATATTGCTCTATGAGCTTTTTTATAGTTAGAAATTTTGCTTTATATCTGTCTCAATAATTTTGCGGAGTTCGTCTTCGGAAGGTAACTGTAATAAATATTTGCTTACAAAAACTTCTTGAGATAACCCGCCGGTTGCGTACTTTACCAACGACGCATCTTTGTAAGAACAAAGAATTATTCCTACGGGAGGATTGTCGCCATCGGTGCGTTCGTTTTCGTTGAAATAGTTAAGATAAACATTCATCTGGCCTGCATCGGAGTGGTCGAACTCGCCTAGTTTCAGGTCGATTAAAACATGACATTTAAGGATGCGGTGATAAAAAACTAAATCGATCCGGTAGCTACGATTATTAAAAGTGATTCGCTTTTGACGGGCTTCGAAACAGAAACCACGCCCCATTTCGACTAGGAATTTTTGCAAGTGGTTAATAATAGCCTGTTCAATATCGCTCTCCGAGTATTCAGCCTTCTCCTCTAAATTTAAAAATTCGAGCATAAACGGGCTTTTCGCCAATTCAGAAACACTAAAAGGCTGATCGGTTTTTAAGTTTACTAACAAAGCTTCTTTGTTTGTTGATAATCCGGTTCTTTCGAACAACAAACTATTCATAGCCCGTTGTAACTCCTTTACCGACCAGTTGTTTTTAATTGCCTGAACTTCATAAAAAGAACGTCTTAGTTGTTCATCAATTTTAAGTAATTCGACAATATGTGTAAAACTTAACCTGCTTAGGAATAATTCGGGATTCGATTCGGAAAAAGATATGGCTTTATTGGCATGTTGGGGTTTCGCAATGGATACGTGCCAAGTTTTAGAAGATTGTTCAGTTGGTAACCGAATAATTGTACTTGAAAGATTATCAGTGTTTTGCAATTGTTCAGTCGGCAACTGAATAATTTGAGGATAGGTTTGATAGAATTGTTTACAGGTATGAAGCATAGTAAAAGACATACCTTTTATTTCCTTGTTTTTAAGCTCGTTGGCAATGCGTTTGTACAGTTTTTCACCATAACCAGCACGGTCTTCACCTTTTTGTTCGTATTCAACAAGGTAGTAGCCTACAATCCAGTTTCGAATAGTAAGTGCATAGTTAATTTGTCGTAATGCTAATTGCTGTAAATGGCTATGAGTGGTGTGTATTTGGCCAATTAAATTTTCAAACTTCATAAA
>DATFAW010000430.1:0-5951 GCA_035254165.1 Paludibacter sp. | reverse complement strand
CAAACTGCTTAAGCGACTTTTTAGTGTATTTCAACACCCGGGTTTTTCTGGAAGAACCCTTATGGGAAGCCGATGCTGATTTCCAGTCGGAGCTATCAAAGAGATAGGAAACACTTTTATTATAAAGTGTCTTTAAATATTCAATACTTGGATTCTTGAATATTTTTAATTGCCTTTTTTGTTTCATAATCAATGTTATTTAATGACCTAAATTCTCGAATATTCATATTGTGGGAACAAAATACCGGAAAGAAAGTTTTGCCTCGATTATAATATTTATACGGTCTTGAAAAACTATCTATTTCAAATATTTACTGGTATATCATTCTGCATTAATCGTGCCAAAATAATATTATTCCGCAGTTATTTATTGAAATAAATTTCGATTGCACAGTTAAATTGAATAACACCAGCTTCCAAGTTAAAACCTATGGCAGTTTCCGAACAAAACTCTTTCCAAATCAGTTAGTTTAATAATTAGCATACAACATTTTAAAATAAATATCATGAACTTACTCGAACAACTCAAGACTTACACCAAAGTTGTTGCCGATACGGGTGACTTTGCTTCCATGGTAGCGTATAAACCGATTGATGCCACCACCAATCCGTCGCTGATTTATGCAGCTTCGATGGACGCGCAATACCGCCCGCTGATTGACGATGCGATTCAATATGCTAAAAGTGCTTCGAAAGACAAAGCTTATCAATTGAACTTTGCCATGGAAAAACTAGCGGTGAATTTTGGATTGGAAATACTCAAAATTGTTCCCGGACGGATTTCCACCGAAGTGGATGCACGGCTTTCGTTCGACACGGAAGCAACCATCATCAAGGCTCATGAGTTGATCAAACTATATGAAGATAACGGAATATCCCGTGAACGGATCCTGATAAAAATTGCCGCAACGTGGGAAGGAATTCGGGCTGCAGAGCAACTCGAAAAGAAAGGAATTCACTGCAATCTGACTCTACTTTTTTCGCTGGTACAAGCCATTGGTTGCGCCGAAGCTAACGTGACGCTTATTTCTCCTTTCGTGGGAAGGATATATGATTGGTACAAAAAAGACCGGGGCGTTTCAGAAATTGCACCAACGGAAGATCCCGGTGTAAAATCGGTGACGGAGATATACAATTATTATAAGAAATTTGGCTACAAAACGACGGTTATGGGAGCCAGTTTCCGCAATATTGGTGAAATCATTGAATTGGCCGGTTGCGATGCGTTGACTATTTCGCCTTCGCTGCTCAAAGAACTGGAAAACACCGAAGCTGTTCTGGAACGAAAGCTGAATGCAGACAACTCCAGGCTGCTGAATATAGATCGGATTCATCTGAATGAGAAACTATTCCGCTGGTTGATGAATGAAAATGCCATGGCTACCGAGAAACTGGCTGAAGGCATTCGGAAATTTACCGAAGACTTAAGAAAGCTGGAGAAACATATCAAGACAATGTTTTAGAAGGGAGCCAAGATAAAAGAGCCAAGACAAAAAGAGTATTTACCTGCACCTGACATGAAAGAGAAAGAGGAAAAATCGAATTGGATTTTTCCTCTTTTGTTTTAAAATCAGTTAGTTTTAAATCAAATAAGATTAATATCCCAACTTTTAGAGCCTGGCAATCGTTTCAAAAAAGTTCTATAAATCACGAAGCAATTGATTGTTTGAAATTACACGACTCGACTTTTTATTTAAATATTCTTTATCAACCGCAATAAACTTGTGGAGGATCTACATAAAGAACGTGGAGCCTGAAACCACACCAGCAAACGGGGCGTGACCGAAAAGCCTTATGAGTAGGAAAAGCTAAACAAAAAAGGTATGAAAACAATTAACGTGATTGCCAAGTCTCTGTTATTTGGATTAATCCTGATGCTGAGCGCAAGTTTGTATGCACAAGATCCCGTTAAAGCGGCATCGAATGTATATAAAAAAGTACTTCTTAACAATGAAAAAGTTCGCGTTATTCTGGTAGAATTCGCACCGGGTGAAGTAGCCGCATGGCATCGTCATCCCAATCATGTAGTTTATGTTTTGGCCGGTGGTAAACTTGAAATTACTGAAAAGAAAAAAGATGCACAGATTGTACATTTAAATGAAGGTGATGCAATGTACATGCCTGCTGTAAACCACATGGCTAAGAATGTTGGTACTACGACCATCAAACTGGTAGTAACCGAAATGAAACCTGCACACAAAATGATGAACCCCGAAGCCGCAACGAAAACAGAACCACCAAAAGCTGTTGCAAAATGAGCCAAGATTTCAAGAGCCAAGAATCAAGAATCAAGACAAAAGATTCAAGACAAAAGAGAGTGCTATGCACTTGATAAGAACAGAGGAAAGCCGGTTGGTTTTCCTCTGTTACTTTTCTTAAATCTTGGTTCTTGCCTCTTGTCTTTTGTCTTTTGTCTGCCTTATTTCTTTTCCACTAATTCCGAAAAACTCTTAGCCGCTTTGGTGAATTCGGAAGGCAGCAGAACGATAGTGGTGGTATTATTGTCGATACCAATTTCCGAAAGCATTTGCATGCGGCGCAGTTCCAGCGCAATGGGACTTCCTTCCATCACCGTGGCACCTTGCGTCAGTTTGATGGAAGCTTCCAGTTCGGCTTCGGCTTTTACGATGCGGGCACGTTTTTCACGAATCGCTTCGGCTTCGCGAGCCATAGCCCGTTGCATGGCTTCAGGAATTTCCACATCCTTCATTTCCACCATTTCTATTTTTATACCCCAGGGTTCGGTAATCGAATCTACATTTTTTTGAAGCGTAGCATTGATTTGTTCCCGTTCGCGCAATACCTCGTCGAGCGAGTGCTGGCCTATAATGTTACGCAAGGCGGTTACCGAAAACTGATAAACAGCTTTGTAATAATCGGCCACCTGAATGATAGCGCTTTCGGGATCGGTGATGCGAAACCACAACACAGCATTTACTTTAATGGTCACACTGTCTTTGGTAATGGTTTCCTGTTGTTCCAGATCGACCGTTTTGGTACGG
This sequence comes from Paludibacter sp., assembly GCA_035254165.1. Taxonomy (GTDB): domain Bacteria; phylum Bacteroidota; class Bacteroidia; order Bacteroidales; family Paludibacteraceae; genus Paludibacter. The sequence continues at coordinate 2,949 of DATFAW010000430.1, read as the reverse complement.
ATATCAACACGTTGCTGGGCATCAATAAAAGGAATGATCCAATACAGGCCGGGACCTTTGATAGATTGAAAACGCCCGAGACGAAAAATAATGGAGCGTTGGTACTCCTGTGCAATACGGAATCCGGAGATAAGTATTGCAATAATTACTCCGAGGATAACAAGAACTGTCATAAAATTAATTTTAAAAGTAAATAGTTTGAAAGTTGTTAATCGCGCGTCAAATGTACGAATAATATTTTAAAATTAAACAAATATATACCCGAGTGCATTTAGGGAAAATTCGTTTTCTAATTACTGGGGCTTCCGCCCCAAACCCTGACTCACTTTTTGTCTTAACACAAAAAGTAAGCAAAAAACACCTCACCCGTCCGTCAACTGACGGACACCCTCTCCAACGGGAGAGGGAAAAAGGAAGAGAGTGTTTGACTGCGCCCGCTTCACTCGAAAAACTGGCGCTCAGGTGGCTAAAACCGTCCAAACTTGCTCCTTCGTCGCTCAAACAGGACAGTTTTAAACGCCAACTTCACTTGTTTTTCGGCTCACCGGACAAGGTCACTCGTTAGCAAAGTGAATGTAATTCAATATATTTTATTCCTTTATTGAAAATATCTATCAAATGTACGGGTAAATGTATGTATCAATCTGCGAAAATGCCCCTGGGAAGCCTGTAACAACAATTCTCCTGCCTGTTGAAAACTTTTCATTAAATTTTTTAATTCAATCACTTGCATTTAAATTAAAAAGTTTTATCTTTGGCTCGTTAATTTTAAGTTCATGAGGCTTTATGTACATTGAGGCTCTGACTGATACTAACGCAAAATCATGTCTCAACCTTGAGCAAGTGGCTCGCAAGCGTGTAAAACCCTTTCGCAACATGGAGAAAGGATTTTTCAGCCATGTAGAGCACTTTCGCCAAGTTGCGAAAGCATTTTTCACCGATTTTGCCCCTTTCGCCAACTTGCGAAGGTGTTTTTCATGCATTTTTGACCTGTCGCTAACTTGCGACACCATTTTTCAGGCATGAACAGGTAAATCGCAACCCTGCGATAGGGTACTTATTATGTTTCTTACTGTGTCTCCAACATAAGATTATTGTTTTTAACCCTTTTATCAACTATTTAATTTGATCTTTATGCTAATAAAAAACATTCATTTGAATGCTCTGCAAAATGAAGAACATACAGGTTTTCATACCTACGTGTCTGAGTACATCACCGAAGATGGCAATGCCAATTCGAGAGTTCAGTTACAGTTGTCCGATTACAAACTGAAACTGGGTATTGAGAAATCGGTGCTGGACCTGATTCAGAAAAACAGTTACACCCAGCGGGTGAATGATGCCGACGCTGCCCGCGACAAACCCATTCGGGGTTTCTTTGCCGTGGTGGCAGGCATGTTGCACCACTTCAACCCGGCTGTGGCACAGGCAGCGTATAACGTAAACCTGATTAATGAGAATTTCAGTAACATCACGCGCCTTTCGGACGATAAACAGACGCAGGCTTTCGACAGATACATAGCTGCTATCGATGCTGCCTCTGCTGACATTGCCATGTTGGCGCTTATGGACTGGGTGACAGAAATGAAAGTGACCCATGCCGCTTTTTTGGAAGTGGTAAAAAGTCGCAATACCGAGAAAGATGACAAGCCGAACATCAACATGAAACAGGCACGCGTGGACACCGAGGTTGCTTACGACGCACTGGTGGACCGCATCAATGCATTTATCACTATCGAGGGTGACGCACTTTTTGCTCCACTGGTAACCAAAATCAATGGACGTATCGACCAATACACCGCAGCCATTGCCCAGCGAAAAGGTATAGCAGCTGCGAAGAAGAAGGATGATGCAACTGCCGAAGGGACGAAGTAATAATCTTTAAACCCATCCCAATGTGCTGGTAGAGCGGCGGGGTGGGATTAAAACAAAATTTATCAAAACAATAAAAGATGAAAGTATCATTAACAAACATAGGTTATAGTGTCGACTTTAGAACATTACCTAACAAATGTCCTTTTTGTCATAACTCGATCACACCTGATGTAAGATATGGGTATAGAAATTTGAAAACAGATCTAGCCGAATTATTTATGTCGTGCCCAAATACAAATTGTTTTAAAACCTTTATTGGTTATTATAAATTTACAAGTAACAGCTATATTGAGTTTAATGGCACAACCTCACAAGGAACTTTAATAGGAAAAGAGTTTAGTGAACACATTAATGCCATTTCTCCAATATTTTCAACAATCTATAACGAAGCATATTCTGCAGAACAGCAAAATTTAAAAGAAATATGCGGAGTTGGATACAGAAAGGCACTTGAATTTCTTATTAAAGACTATTCAGTCACTAAGCATGCAGATAAAAAGGATAAAATTGAAAAGGATTTGCTTGCAAAAGTTATTGGGGATTATGTCTCCGATGCAAATATCAAATCTGTAGCAAAAAGAGCTGTGTGGCTTGGTAACGATGAAACACATTATATCCGCAAATGGGAAGGTAAAGATTTGAATGATTTGAAAAAATTAATAGCTCTTACTGTTCATTGGATTGAAATGGAAGTTTTGACAGCTTCTTTTGAAGAAGAGATGCCAGAAAACAAATAATATATATGCGCCCTCTCCCCACCCGTCGTTCCATCCGCCTGAAAGGATATGATTATGCACAAGAAGGATTGTATTTTATCACCATTTGCGTACAGGATAAATTGCCATTGTTTGGCGAAGTGCATGATGGCATCTTGCATTTGAACGATGCCGGACGCATGGTGGAACAATGGTATGCCGAATTGGAAAACAAATATCCCGATAAACGTTGCCACGAAATGGTGGTCATGCCCAATCATTTTCATTGCATCATTGAAAATATTTCGGTTTTATCATCGGACGCCCACGACGTTTTACAAACGGACGCCCACGTAGGGGCGCCCCTACGTGGGCGTCC
>DATFAW010000429.1:0-8583 GCA_035254165.1 Paludibacter sp. | reverse complement strand
AATTGTACAAATGGAAAATAAAAATAAAATAGACGAAACTAACTCAAAAAGCCCCTCTTTGGGAGGGGTTGGGGAGGCATCGTATATAGACTTATACAAACAGCATCACGAAAGCATTAAAAAGCATTCGGCACCAGTGATGAACGAAACGCGCGATGCATCTTTTGCCTTGTTCGAAGAGTTGCATTTCCCCACCTCAGCGCTGGAAAACTACAAATACTCCGACCTGAAAGAACCGCTTGCAGTCGACTACGGTCTAAACATCAATCGCATTCCTATACCTGTGAATCCGTACGATGTTTTCAAATGTGATGTCCCGGGCATTCAATCATACCTGTACTTTGTTGTGAATGACGCATTTTATCCAACAATGGATCCTCGTGTGCAAAAACTACCCGAAGGCGTTATCATTGGCAGTGTAAAAGAAATTGCTGAAACACATCCCGAATTGTTGAATGATTATTACGGAAAGCTCAGCACTACTAAAAAAGATGGTCTGGTAGCTTTTAATGGAGCTTTCGCGCAAGATGGATTCTTTATGTATGTGCCCAAAAACGTAGTGCTAAATAAACCAATACAATTAGTAAACATCATGCGTTCGGATGTCGACTTTATGGCAAACAGCCATAATCTTATCATCCTGGAAGAAGGCGCCAAAGCGCAACTGTTGGTTTGCGACCATACAGTGGACGACGTTCGCTTCTTATCCAACCGCGTCACCGAAGTTTTTGTTGGCGAAAATGCAACCTACGAACATTACAAGCTTGAAAATACACATACTAAAACCACCAATCTGGCAACCTTGCTGATTGATCAACGAGCTTCGTCGACCGTATTGGCAAATGTAATTACGCTACACAACGGTGTGACCCGTAACACCATCGAGATTGACTTAGATGGCGAACATTGCGAAACGCAACTGTGCGGCATGGTGATTGGCGACAAAAACCAGCAAGTGGATAATTTCACCTCCATCATACATAACAAACCTAATTGCAACAGCAAAGAGTTATTCAAATATGTGCTGGACGATTTTGCAAAAGGCGGATTTACCGGGAAATTATTAGTGGCAAAGGACGCTCAAAAAACAGCGGCATTCCAAACTAACCGGAATATCCTGTTGAATAAAACGGCTAAAATGCGTACCAAGCCCCAATTGGAAATTTATGCCGATGACGTAAAATGTTCGCACGGAGCCACCATTGGCTCGTTGGACGAAACAGCCAAATTCTATATGCAGTCACGTGGTATTTCCGAATCCGAAGCACGCCTGCTACTCATGTTTGCTTTCACCAACGATGTAATTGAGCTTATCCGCATCCCGGCGTTGCAAGAAAGAATAAAAATTCTTGTAGAAAAACGTCTGCGCGGAGAATTATCCAAGTGTGAAGGTTGTGTGATTTGTCAATAAATGCCAGTTTATTGGTTCCGCCAATGGCGAAACTAGTAAAACGACGTGTTTAGACCTTTCGCCAATGGCGAAACATCCGCGACAAGCAACATAGCCATTCCGCTGTTGGCGAAACCTCTGTTTAGTATGTTTTTGAGGTTTCGCCAATGGCGAAACCTTCTCGATAGCAGTTTTAGGACTTTCGCCTCTGGCGAAGGCTTCTGAAATGATAGTTTGATAAAAAAATGTTGAAAATGATTCTAAGTACTGACGAATTAAAATACAAATTTCAGCAACCCCTACCCGGTTTGGTTTCGCATCAAAAAATGTCACCAGCGCATCGAGCTAAAGCACTCCTGGAAATACAAGAGAACAGGCACCTTACAAGACAAAGTGCTGTTATGGTTCTTTTGTTTCCCGAAAATGAAAAACTAAAAACCGTTTTTATTAAACGCAGCGAATACGACGGAGTGCATAGCGGCCAGATTGCTTTTCCCGGAGGAAAACAGGAAAAGACGGATAATGGTTTTGAAGCTACAGCCTTACGTGAAACATTTGAAGAAATTGGTGTAACAGCTGATAAAATAGAAATAATCGGGCAACTTTCCGATTTATTTATACCTCCGAGCAATTTTTGCGTCAAGGTATTTGTCGGGTATTGCAATAAAAAACCGAGCTATATTCTCGACAAAAGAGAAGTTCAATCTGCCATTGAAGTAGATATCGAGAAACTTTACAACAAAGACAACATCAGCGAAAAAGAATTCAGTTCCAGCTCACTGGGAATAAAAATTAAAGCCCCTTATTTCAACGTAAATAATATAGAAATCTGGGGTGCAACAGCCATGATAATAAGCGAATTGCTAGACGTACTGAAAAACTAATACAAAAACTAATAAACCCATTCAACCAATCAACAAAACAATGACCGAAAAAATCCGATTAAATAAATTTATCAGCGACAGCGGTGTTTGCTCACGTCGTGAAGCCGACAAATATATCGAACAAGGTCATGTTTTCGTCAATGGACGACGAGCAAGTGTCGGAACTCAGGTTTCGAAGCATGATAAAGTAACACTGAATGGAAACTTAATCGAAGCCAAACAAGGCACTGATTTTGCATTCCTGGCTTTCAACAAGCCAGTTGGAATTATCAGCACCACTGAAATTGGCGTTAAAGACAGCATCATTGATTACATCGGTTACCACGAACGCATTTTCCCTATCGGCAGACTGGACAAAGAATCGCAAGGTTTGATTTTCCTAACCAATAATGGGGATATGGTCAATAAAATTTTACGGGCTGGTAATAAGCACGAAAAAGAGTATCTCGTCACTGTCAACAAACCCATCACCGACGAGTTCATCCTCAAAATGGGTGCAGGCGTTCCTATCCTGGGTGAGATGACAAAAAAATGTAAAGTAGTCAAAGAGTCCGTTTTCTCGTTCCGCATTGTGCTGGTACAGGGATTAAATCGCCAAATCCGCCGCATGTGTGAGCATTTCGATTACGAAGTGGTGAAACTGGAGCGTATCCGCATCATGAATATCAGCCTGAAAGGACTGCCCCTTGGCGAATGGCGGCAATTGCAGCCGGAGGAAATAAGCCAGATTATGACAGCTATTGAAAACTCATCATCCACCGAAGAAGCATCTATAAACAAAGGAAAGAAACCTGAAATAAGAACTAAGAGCCAGGAACCAAGAGCCAAGACAACGGAACGGGAAATAAAAAAAACGGCAGCAACTAAAAAGTTAGATCGCGCATCCAATCCAAATCCGAAATCGAAAGAACTCCGGGGGCAATCAGGCAGCTCCGCAGGAAAGAAAGAGGGCTTTGCAAGAAATACAAGATCATCATCGGGAAATCGGGCAAATGGAAAATCAGGAAAGAGATAACATCTTCCCTACTTATTTTTACTCAACGAAAAATCAAGATTTCATTTCCCTTATTGAAACCTACCCAATACTAATATTGCCGAAATCCCGGCAGTCCACCTCATTGCATTTCCAAAGCCGGTAGGTTTACGAATAAAAAATTGGTTTGAGGGTATGTTCACACCTGAAGATGGACCATTCATTGTTTGAAAAATCTCTGATATCCAAAATGAATCATCAAAATAGATTGGAGATGAGGAGCCTTCACGTGTGGTCAATGCCAATATATTCCGAAAAAAAATAGGTGAATTATTTTCGTTGTATAAGTGTATCTTGCTTTTATCTTTCCTCGAATTGGACATTTCCTTGTTTCCTAAAGAATCTAGCGGAGTTGTATCAATAAACTGATCTATCAAAACATTGCTCGTAACCGCGGCATACGAATTCGGAGGTATAGAATCAATTTGATTGTCGTTATAAAACGAACCATCTTCTTGAATACCATTAATTATCAACGTACTTTTCCCCCAATCAATATAAACAGGTCGATCCAGTTTATTAAACACAGTAATATCAACGTCAAAATTTTCTCCTGAGAAAGTATATTTTATCGTAAAAGAGTCTGTCTCATGAATAAATTCTTTAGTTTCCGTTTTCTTTAAGTGGCTATCAATGTAAACATATTGATAACTCGAACAACCTGTTAGCATAATCAGGCAAGTGACTCCAAGAAGGAAAAGAGTCATTCGTTTATTGCTTCTCTTCTGAAATGGATTTAGTGCTTTCATGAGTATTGCTTATATAGATGATTCACTTAAAAGAAACCTATTGCAAAGCTACAAAAAATATCGACTAGCGGTTTAACTTTTTCTTTGTTTTATTGCATAGTTTTCAATTTTCTTCATTTACCTTCTTCTCTATTCTTCTATCGGGTATCAGCCACAAAATGGCAATAGCCACAATAATACAAATTGACACCTCTCTCTGAAAAAAAGCAAAAGGCACAGCCGCAGCATAACCGATAGCAGAAATAATTCCCTTAAGATCTTTACCAATAGCCGAGGACAAAACAGAGTCTTTGCCATGTACAGAGATAATCGTTTTGGAAAGGATATAATAAGCCACAGCAGCCATAAACAGTACAAAAGAATATGCAGCGACAGGTAGTTCCGAAAAATGATTTTCGCCCGCCCAAGCCGTCACAAATGGCACCAACGACAACCAGAAAAGCAAGTGAGTATTCGACCACAAAATAGCCCCGTTTACATGCTTTACCGTATGAAGCAAGTGGTGGTGGTTACTCCAATAAATGGCTATATAAATAAAGCTGATAACATAACTTACAAACTTCGGAGCAAGGTTGCGTAACGACTGTAAGTCTGCTCCATGTGGAATCTTGAGCTCTAACACCATGATAGTGATAATTATGGCAAGCACTCCATCGCTAAAGGCTTCTAAACGATTTTTATTCATACAATCGGTTATTGTGATACTACTGCTTAACAAATCCGCATTCTAAAATGTTTCATAAAAACTAAAAAGCCCTCAATTTCCGACTTGGAAATTAAGGGCTAAAAAATATCGTAATATAATTCTTATTATCGGCTCGTCATTCGACAACCAATTTATTAGCAAATGCTTATTTTACTTGTTCGCTGCAATGGCTTTGGTGCAACTGCTGCATGCAGCAATGCTCATGCTCACAGAAACGGTGACCGCGATTGAAATGATCTGAACCCAAGGCAAACCATAAGCTGCCAAATGTAATAACCACAGTAGCCAAAGCCACTAAAAATCTTGATTTTCTATGCATCATATTTATCCTTAAAATGATTTGTTACTTTATTGTTTCTTCCTTTTTCGGTTTACCATTGCATTTGCTATTAGACTTGCAACCGCAATGTGAGTGATGATGATTAGAGTTACAGCATCCACTACCCATGTTGGTTTTAAATTCCTCATACTCTTCTTCACTCATTAATCGGATTTTGTCTGCCATATAAAGCAAGCGTCCATGATGGCGTCTGTGTGCGCAAGAATGAAATAAGCACATAATTGCAAAAAAGGTAAGGACTCCCAGTAACATTTTCGGAACGAAAAATGCTGTTGCGCCAATCAGTGCACCAATCAACACTGTTTTTAAAATTGATCTTGTCATTTTGTTTTAGTTTTTAAAATATCTTATACTAAAGCAGACGAACGACTATGTCCTTTACTTTAAATAAGTGATATTATCCCATAAAAAAAGCCCGTCATTGCTGACGAGCTTTAAATTAAGTTGTTAAGCCCTTACTTACAACAACGTTTTTTCCATTGATTTTTAAATTGCTGTTTCTCATCTTCATTCATATCCATAAACCGGTCCTTAATTTCGGTATGAAATCTATGAACATGCCGATAACCTCCACGATGACTATGGAATCTGAACCCACCAAAAAGAATTCGGCTCAAGATGAATATTCCCATGGCTTGCCAATATGTTAGCGACGAAAGAGTGCTAATGCTAGGAATAATCCAGTTCCACAATAACATAACAACGCCACTAACGACAAAAATCCCAACAATTAGCAAGGGAATAAAGAAACACCTTCTGTTTCTGCAATATTTTGTATTTGAAGTATCCATATCTTTATTCAAATTTATCATCCGTTTAGTTCTTTGTATAAATAGTTTAGTTTGTTTCGCAAATGCTTCACCGCATATCCTTTGCGGCTAATAATAGTTTTTATGTTTTCGCCTTTTTGATCCGCAATTTCTTGCAATGTCATATCTTCCATTTCGTTGAGAAGAAACACTTCTTTCTGATTTGGAGGCAATTCTTCAATGGCCAATTGAAATTCCTTCCAAAAAATCTCTTTGAAAAAACCTAACTCCGGGTTATTATTGTCGTCGAGAAGCAATATCTCTTTGAAATTAAAGTCGCCATCATCGCCTTCGTAGACGTAATCTTCCAGCGGAAGATTCATTTTCTTGCGGGACTTGTCGATAATTTTATTCCGCGCAACCTCATACAACCAGGCGCTGACGTTCTCTAATTCAGCAATATTATTCAGCTTACTTAACTGAAACCAAACATCTTGTACAATATCCTCGGCATCTTCGGTTGTCTTTACACGTCCACGCACAAAACCACGCAAATTTTGCCCAAACTGCTGAATCGTTTTTGTGATGGAAATTGCTTTTAGCTCACTCATCGAAGGGTTGATTGTTGTCTCCATGATAAAAGAGACGATTAAAGACACTTTTTACTTTAAACTATAAACTATAAACAGTTTTTTTTCAAACAACAGTTTTCCAAAACAAAAAACCTCTTAATCAAAAGATTAAGAGGTTTCTCTGAAACGTACCCGAAGCGGGACTACTCGCACGGAAAATCCTTACTCTCATTTACTTTCTAATTGATTGATAAACAGTGTTTAGTTGGCTTTTCGTTAGAAATTAAATGTAATTAAATGCAATCAAATAACGAAAATGTTTCAGTAATGTTTCAGCAAATGGAAGTTATTTTGTATATTTGTATTGGATATAAAACCCTATACTTATGGCAACAACCTTCAATCTGGAGCTGAACAAAAAGCCAACTCGCAAAAATACGTATAAAATTCTACTTCGAATCACCCAAGATCGAAAACATAAAAGAATTAATACTACCGTTGAAATTAATCATATCAGAGACTTTAATCCAAGAGCTAAGCAGGGCAACTGGATTAGAACTTCTGAACCTAATCACAAAGTTTGGAATGCTGCTCTTTCTGCCGAAATAGAAGAGGCAAAAAAAGCATACAGGGATTTGAAAGAAAAAGGTCTTGCCACTAAAGAACTAATCACTTCAGCAATCCGTGAAGTCGAGGTATCTTCTTCGTTCCTGGTTTATGCTAAACAAAGAACGAAAGACATTTACAATGAAGGAGGCTATCGGAATTACAAAAAATACAATGGGTTTTGTAATAAACTAGAAGCTTACTTGAAAACTATTAAAAAGACTGATTTGCTCTTTTTTGAAGTCACCACCTCATTTCTTTCTAGGTTTGAAGCATTTTTGCACACGCTCAAAAACGAAAAGAATTTAAAAGCGATGTTGCACCCTAATACAATAGCTGTTACTTTCAATATTTTCAAAGCATTAATAAATAGAGCTATTGAAATTGACAAACAGCTTCCACCTGACAAAAACCCTTTCTATGGTTTTAAATATGAGAAATCAATAAGCACCACAAAGGATAAACTAAATGAAGCCGAAATATTACTTATTGAGAACCTTGTGCTTCCAAAAGATAGTTTGATTTGGCATTGCCGGAATTACTTCTTATTCTCGTTTTATTTGGCTGGTATCAGAGCAGGAGATTTAATCCAACTTCGTTGGCGTAACATAACTTCCGAAGGCCGACTTGAATATCGTATGTCTAAAACAAACAAAGACCGGAATATCAAGCTACACCAAAAAGCAAACGAAATTCTTCAGCTATATTATCGTGAAGGAGTTAAACCAACGGATTACATTTTTCCGCTACTAGATAACGATGCACCATATGCAAAGGCAGTAACAGAAGAACAAAAAGCAACTCTTCCACCCGATTTGATTGTAAGACTAAGCAATCAAACAAATAGTAAGAACTCACTTATCAACAAGTATTTGAATAAAATTGCCGATCAAGCAGAAATAAACAAGCATATTTCTATGCACATTGCCCGACATAGCTTCGCCAAGATTGCCAAGGATAATAAAGTTGATAACAACCACCTCAAAAATTTACTCGGTCATTCTAACATTAAGATAACCGAAGCATATATGGGGAACTTTGAAACAGAGGAAACAGACTCTGTTATGGCTTCGATATTCAAGAAAAAAGAAGACCCGAAAGAAGATTTACTCAAAAAAATAAGCAAAATGGATCAAAGTGAAATTTCAGAATTAATAAAACTATTGAATAACCCATTAAACGAATAGTCATGATTGACACAAATTTAGTTACAGACAAAGACGAACAGGATTATTACAATGGTCTTGAGCCTGAAATAGATCGACTGGTCAAATTGTATGACCTTCCAGAAAGCTATGAATATACGAGTATAATAGTGACTCAAGTGTGGGTTTATAGAGATACTTTTATTACTGATGATTCTTTGATTATCGAACTGGCAGAATTTACAAAAATCTTACTCAATTCAAAAAAATCTGATAATCCTATTGAAATCAAGTACGGCAACAAAAGAGTTAAAATTGGCAATGATCTAAATAAAACAAGACTGAACTATGTTGTTAATACTCTCCTTGAACATGAGATAAGAAATAATTTCTCATTAGGTTTTCCAAA
>DATFAW010000428.1:0-7065 GCA_035254165.1 Paludibacter sp. | reverse complement strand
CTGAAAAGTCCTGTTCTTACAAACTCACAGTTCGACATATTGAGCAACCTGCAATACAAAGGATTCTCTACTATTTCATTACCCATGCTTTTCGATCCAAAATCAGGAGCAGCAGGTCTTGAAAAAGCAATACAAGAGCTTTGCTTATCTGTAGAAAAAGCGGTAGATGATGGTAAAAATTATATCGTATTGAGCGACCGTGGAGTAGATGCCACACACGCACCAATACCTTCGCTTTTGGCTGTATCGGCTGTGCATCTTTACTTAGTTCAGAAAAGAAAAAGAATGCAGATCGACATTGTTGTTGAAACCGCAGAACCACGTGAAGTAATGCATTTTGCACTTCTTTTCGGATTTGGAGCTAATGCCATCAACCCTTATATGGTTTTTGCCATTATTAATGACAAAATCAAATCGGGCGATGTTCAAATGGACATGGAAACAGCTAAAAAGCATTACATCAAAGCTGTAAACAAAGGCCTCTTGAAAGTATTATCAAAAATGGGTAACTCTACATTGCGTAGTTACCGTGGAGCCCACATTTTTGAAGCAGTTGGATTATCATCATCATTCTTAGGCAAATACTTTAAAGGTATTTCTTCTGCTATAGAAGGCATTGATATTGAAGACGTGGCAAATGAAGTATTGAAACCTCATAAGGAAGCATTCTTCCCTGCTGAAGGAAGTGATCCTACCCACTTGGAAAACTTCGGTCAATATGCTTACAGGAACCTGGGTGAAAAACACGCCTGGAATCCGGAAACAATTGCACGTTTGCAAATTGCAACAAAAACAAATGATTACGACAAGTTCAAAGAATATATCAAGGCTGTTGACGACAAACCGGCACCTATATTTATTCGCGACTTAATGGATTTTAAACGTAATCCTATTAATATCGACGAGGTAGAACCGATTGAAAACATCATGAAACGTTTCGTTACTGGTGCTATGTCATATGGTTCAATCAGCCGTGAAGCCCACGAAGCGATGGCAATAGCCATGAACATTATCGGTGGACGAAGCAATACTGGTGAAGGTGGTGAAGATCCTGAACGTTACAAACTACGTGAAGATGGACTTAGTACCCGTAGCGCCATCAAGCAAGTTGCTTCCGGTCGTTTTGGCGTAACATCTGAATATCTGGTTAACGCCGATGAAATTCAGATTAAAATGGCTCAAGGTGCAAAACCAGGAGAAGGTGGACAATTACCAGGACATAAGGTAGATAAAATCATTGCTAAAACCCGTCACTCTATACCGGGAATTTCGTTGATTTCGCCTCCACCCCACCACGATATTTATTCTATCGAAGATTTAGCTCAGCTTATCTACGATTTGAAAAACATCAACCCAACGGCAACCATCAGTGTGAAACTCGTTTCTGAAACTGGTGTTGGAACAATTGCTGCCGGTGTAGCGAAAGCAAAAGCTGATTTAATTTTAATAAGTGGTGCCGAGGGTGGTACCGGTGCAAGTCCTTCAAGCTCCATCAAACACGCCGGGCTTCCGGTTGAAATTGGTTTGGCCGAAACACAACAAACATTGGTATTGAATAACCTTCGTGGACAAGTACGTTTACAAACCGATGGACAGTTGAAAACAGGGCGTGACATTATTATCGCAGCCTTATTAGGAGCTGAAGAATACGGTTTTGCTACAAGCGCATTGCTTATCCTTGGTTGCGTTATGATGCGTAAATGCCACTTAAATACTTGTCCGGTTGGTGTTGCCACCCAGGATGAAGTATTGCGGAAGCATTTCACAGGAAAACATGAATATCTTGTGAATTTCTTCAAATTCTTAGCGCAAGACGTTCGCGAACATTTAGCTGAAATGGGTTATCGCAATCTGGACGAAATTATTGGCCATGCCGAATTGCTTGAACGCAAGAACATCGAAGGAAACGCAAAAATCAAGAAAGTTGACCTTTCTAAAATCATGTTTGTTCCAAGCGACAGCGCAAATCTGGCTCTTCGTCACGTTACAAACCAGGATCACAAACTAGATTCAGTATTGGATCGCGAATTAATCAAAAAATCGCTTCCTGCATTGGATTTGTGCATGCCTGTTCAAATTAAATCAAGAATCAAAAATACCGACCGCACGGTTGGAGCAATGCTCTCGGGCGAAATTGCCAAACGCTACGGTCAAACAGGCCTGCCTATTGACACCATCAAAGCTTATTTTGAAGGTTCGGCAGGTCAGAGCTTCGGTGCTTTCTTAGGCAGAGGGGTTTATTTCCATCTTACCGGAGAAGCTAACGATTATGTTGGTAAAGGTCTTTCGGGAGGTAAAATTGTTATTGTAGCTCCAAAAGAAAGTACATTTAAACCAGAAGAGAACATTATTGCCGGAAATACATTATTATACGGTGCTACTTCTGGTGAATTATATGTGAATGGTGTAGTCGGCGAACGTTTCTGTGTTAGAAATTCAGGAGCAATAGCAGTTGTAGAAGGTGCCGGCGACCACTGTTGCGAATACATGACAGGCGGACGCACTGTGGTTCTTGGAGCTACAGGACGTAACTTCGCTGCCGGTATGAGTGGTGGTGTGGCTTATGTACTCGACGAAGCTGGTAATTTCGACTTTTTCTGTAACATGGAAATGGTTGAACTTTCACTAATCGAAGATAGCATGGACAGTAAAGAATTACAGGGATTAATTAAGAATCACTACAAATACACTAACAGTCAGCGTGCAAAACAAATTCTGGACAATTGGGACTCTTATGTGGATAAATTCAAGAAGATCGTTCCAATTGAATACAAGAAAGTATTGCAAGAAGAAAAAATGGAAGCTATCAACAAGAAAATTGCTCAAGTTGAACGCGATTATTAAACCCCTAACCCCTAAAGGGGAAATGGTTGATTAGTCAATTAGTTAATTTACTGATTGGTTGATTGGTTGGAAAAAAGAACAATAAAATTAGTACAAACAATTTATATGCTAACCAAAAAGTCTCCCTTCGGGGAGATTTAGAGGGGCTAAAAATAATATGGGAAATCCTAAAGCATTTATAAATATACCCCGCAAGAATGCCGGTTATCGTCCGGTAAACGAACGGATATACGACTTCGGGGAAGTTGAACAGACATTAAATCGTGAAGACAGAAAACTTCAGGCTTCGCGTTGTATGGATTGTGGCGTTCCATTCTGCCACTGGGCATGTCCGCTTGGAAATAAGATGCCGGAATGGCAAGATTTGATTTACAAAGGACAATGGAAAGAAGGAATCGAAGTTTTACACGAGACAAATAACTTTCCTGACTTTACAGGCCGTATTTGCCCCGCTCCTTGCGAAAAATCCTGCGTATTGGCTTTGCACGAGGCTCCGGTAACAATTCGTGAAAACGAAGCGGCCGTAACCGAAGTGGCTTTTATCGAAGGAATGATCAAAGCTCGTCCGCCTAAAACACGTTCGGGCAAAAAAATAGCCGTGATTGGTTCAGGCCCTTCAGGTTTAGCAGCAGCCCAACAATTGAACCGTAAGGGTCACTATGTTACCATTTTCGAAAAAGACAATGGGCTGGGTGGTTTGTTGCGTTATGGTATACCAAACTTCAAATTGAACAAGAATATTATCGACCGTCGCTTGGCATTATTGGCCGAAGAAGGTATTGAATTCAAACCCAATACTGAAGTTGGTAAAGACATATCAGGCAAAGAGATTTTAAAAAACTTTGATGCCGTATGTATCGCTGTTGGTGCCGGACATCCACGTGATATCACTCCCGAAGGCCGTGACCTGAAAGGCATTTTCTTTGCAATGGACTTCCTGAGCCAACAAAACCAGCTCATTATGGGCGAGAGCGTTGATGAAAATAACCTGATTTCGGCCAAAGACAAACACGTGCTGGTTATTGGTGGTGGTGATACAGGTTCTGACTGTGTTGGAACATCCATCCGTCAGGGTGCAGTAAAGGTAACTCAAATCGAGATTTTGCCTCAACCACCCGTTGACAAGAATCCTGATACACCATGGCCTTTCTATCCTAATATCCTCAAAACTTCAAGTTCACACCAAGAAGGTTGTGTGCGTAAATGGAGCCTGAATACCAACAAATTTGTTGGCGAAAATGGCCAGTTAACAGAAGTTCAGGTAGAAGAGGTAGAATGGACTAAAGACGCAACCGGACGCTGGAACATGAAACCAACCGGCAAGACTGATGTCATCAAAGCTGATTTGGTTTTCCTTGCACTTGGATTTATTCATCCGGTTCACGAAGGTTTACTAACAGAGCTTGGCGTTGAATTCGATGGCCGTGGTAATGTTGCCATCGACAAAGCAAGCCAAAGCAGCGTGAAAAAAGTATTTGCTACCGGTGATGCTGCTATGGGAGCAAGCCTTGTGGTTCGTGCCATCGCTTCGGGTCGTAAAGTAGCCGAAGATATTCACAATTCTTTGTAACCACAGAAGAACAATCAAAGATATTGACTATTTAAGGTCATTTCAAAATAAAATTACAACTAAAATGTCATTTTATAACGAATTTGAAACTTTGATGCCGGCAGAACTCTTCAAAAAAGCTTAAAAACAGAACAAAACTTTCTACAAGTTATCGGTAAAGACAAGTTAATGACTTATCTTTGCAGATAACTTGTAACTCGTAATAAAAAAAATAGTATGTGTGGAATTGTATGTGCATTTGATATAAAACAGCAGGCTCAGGCTTTGCGACCACAAGTTTTGAGAATGTCAAAACGTATACGGCATCGTGGGCCGGATTGGTCGGGAGTTTATTCCGATGATAAAGCCATTTTGGCACATGAACGTCTTTCGATTGTCGATCCGGAATCAGGAAAACAACCTCTGTTCAGCAAAGATGGCAAGTTGGTATTGGCTGTAAATGGAGAAATTTATAATCACCAGGAAATAAGAAAACAATTTGAAGGAAAATATGAATTCCTGACTAAATCGGATTGTGAAGTAATTCTGGCATTGTATCGCGAAAAAGGTCCTGACTTTATGGAAGACCTGAACGGTATCTTTGCTTTTGCACTTTACGATATTGAGAAAAATATTTTCATGATTGGCCGCGACCATATCGGTATTATTCCGTTATACCAAGGCTGGGATGCAGAAGGAACTTATTATGTAGCTTCCGAATTAAAAGCGTTGGAAGGATATTGTACCAGGATTGAAGAATTTCTTCCCGGTCAATTTTACTATAGCCCTAACAGCAAACCAACCCAATGGTACACCCGCGACTGGCAAGAATTTGATGCCGTTAAAGATAACGAAACCAGCATTGAACAATTGCACGATGCGTTGGAAGCAGCTGTTGAACGTCAGTTAATGGCCGATGTACCTTACGGAGTTTTACTTTCGGGAGGTCTGGACTCGTCCATTATTTCGGCTGTTGCCATGAAAATTGCCGCTAAACAATCGGCAAGCACCGGTGCTGCATGGGGAAATCAACTCCATTCATTTGCAGTTGGTCTACTTGGTTCACCCGACTTGGCTGCTGCCCGCAAAGTAGCTGACCATATCGGAACAAAACACCACGAAATTCATTTTACCGTACAAGAAGGTCTTGACGCCATTCGTGACGTTATTTACCATATCGAAACATACGATGTAACAACCATCCGTGCAAGTACCCCTATGTATTTGCTGGCTCGCGTTATCAAATCGATGGGTGTAAAAATGGTACTTTCGGGCGAAGGTGCCGACGAAATTTTCGGTGGCTACCTGTATTTCCACAAAGCGCCAAGCGCTGAGGAATTCCACAAAGAAACCGTACGCAAAATAGACAAACTTCACCTCTACGACTGCTTGCGTGCCAATAAATCATTAGCTTCTTGGGGTGTCGAAGGACGTGTTCCATTCCTGGACAAAGAATTTATGGATGTGGCCATGCGCCTGAATCCAAAAGATAAAATGTGCGGAAAAGACAAAATGGAGAAATGGATTTTGCGTAAAGCATTTGAAGGTTATTTACCTGAAAGTGTAACCTGGCGTCAAAAAGAGCAATTCTCTGATGGTGTAGGTTACAACTGGATTGACACATTGCGCGCCATGACAACCGAATTGGTTACAGACGAACAAATGGCTAAGGTAAATGAAACTTATCCAATCAATCCTCCAATGAACAAGGAAGAATATTACTACCGTACTATTTTTACGGATTTCTTCCCATCGGATGCTGCTTCGGAATGCGTACCTTCAGTGCCTTCGGTTGCATGCTCTACTCCTATTGCATTGGAATGGGACGAAGCATTCAAGAACCTGAATGATCCTTCCGGACGTTCGGTAAAGAATGTGCACGAAGATGGATATAAATAAATAATGCATAATTCATAATGCATAATTCATAATAAAGGCTGATCTGATTTACTCAGGTCAGCCTTTTTCATTATCCAGTACCGGGTTGACGAGGCATCTCCCCGACGATGCACAAAGCTCGCTCAACGATGCACAAAGCCTGCTCGATGATGCACAAAGCCTGCTCGACGATGCACAAAGCGTGCTCAATGATACACAAAGCGTGCTCAACGATACACAAAGGCCGCTCAATGATACACAAAGCCTGCTCAACGATGCACAAAGCCCTCTCAACGATACACAAAGCCCGCTCGACGATACACAAAGCTGCTCGACGATACACAAAGCCCGCTCGATGATGCACAAAGCCCGCTCGATGATGCACAAAGCCTGCTCAATGATGCACAAAGCCTGCTCAATGATACACAAAGCTCGCTCAACGATACACAAAGCGTGCTCGACGATACACAAAGCGTGCTCGACGAGTCAACCCTAAAAAATAATTTAATAATTTCGCCCCGATGGGGCTAAGGTAAAATTTGAAACTTATTTACTACCATAATATCGCTGCTATGCAGCTAATATTTAAGTCCCATAGGGACGAAATTATGGTAGATTATTGTTCAAGGTAAAATCTAAGCCCCGTCGGGGCGATATTATCTCAAACCTTTATATGGGGTCTACTGAAAAGCCAAGCCTGTTTTCACAAGATTAGATTACAGTGCTTCCATCAAGCTGGAATATTTTGTGCAAAGAAATTGAGATAATCGTTCGATGCTGCACAAAGCCTGCTC
>DATFAW010000427.1:0-3971 GCA_035254165.1 Paludibacter sp. | reverse complement strand
CATCAAATGAAAAGATCTTTTTTATACGCAGTCATTCTTGCGTTTTTATCAACAAGTATCAGCATAGCTCAGGTGAAAACACCAGCAGCATGTGGCCCAACTCCTTCTGAAAACCAAATGAGATTGCAAGAAATGGAAGCTTATGCTTTTGTCCATTTTTCCCTTAACACCTATACGGATCAGTCGTGGGGATTCGGAAATGAAGATGTGAAATTGTTTAACCCCGAAAAGGCCGATTGCCGCCAGTGGGCGCGTATTTGTAAGGAAACGGGTTTGAAAGGGATAATTATCACAGCCAAGCACCATTGCGGTTTTTGCCTGTGGCCTTCAAAATACACCGAATATTCGGTGAAAAATGCACCGTGGAAAAACGGCAAGGGCGATATGGTTCGCGAAATGGCAGATGCTTGTAAAGAATACGGCCTTAAATTGGGTATCTATTTGTCGCCTTGGGACAGAAATAGCAAGGACTACGGAAAACCTGAGTATATCACCTATTTCCGTAACCAGCTTACCGAACTCTTGACCAACTACGGCGAAGTTTTCGAAATTTGGTTCGATGGTGCCAATGGTGGTAATGGATATTATGGCGGTGCAAACGAAACCCGCACTATTGATCGTACCACCTATTACGATTGGAAAAATACGTATGCGCTGATTCACAAATTGCAACCAAAATGTATTATTTGGAACGATGGCGGCGACCGTGGCGATCTACGTTGGGTAGGTACAGAAGACGGTTATGTAGGCGAAACCAACTGGAGTCTTTTGAATGCAACCGGCGATGTCCCTTGGAACAATTTGCATTTTGGTGTGGAAAACGGGAATGCCTGGGTGCCTGCCGAAGTAAACACATCTATCCGCCCCGAGTGGTTCTACCATCCGAACGAAGATACGAAAGTAAAAACCGTTCCACAATTGATGGATTATTACTACCATTCTATCGGTCGCAACGGAACCATGTTGCTCAATTTCCCGATTATGCCTAATGGATTAATTCATCCAACGGACGAAAAGAATGGAATTGAGTTTGCCAAAGCGGTGAAAGAATCATTTGCAGTAAATCTTGCCCTGAATAAAAAAGCAAAAGCATCGAATGTACGTGCTAAATCAATCAAGTTTGGCGCTGCAATGGCCGTCGATGGTAAGAAAAATACTTATTGGGCAACCGATGATAATACGAAGACTGCATCTTTGACCATCGATTTGGGCAAACCAACTTTGTTCAACCGTTTTATGGCTCAGGAATACATTCGTTTGGGACAACGTGTGAAATCTTTCACAGTTGAAGCTCTCGTTGATGGAAACTGGAAAGAAATAGCGAGAGCCACTACGATTGGTTACAAACGAATCCTTCGTTTCCCGGCTGTAAAAGCTACTCAGGTACGCTTCAATATTACCGACTCAAAATGCAATCCGGTTATTTCCAATATTGGAATCTACGATGCTCCGGTATTCCTGTATGCGCCTTCTATTGTCCGCAATCAATCAGGTCAAGTCACCATAAACACCAACGATATTGGCCCTATTTTCTATTATACTTTGGACGGTAGCGAACCGACTTCGAAATCAACCAAATATACAGGTCCATTCACTGCTGACGGAAAGGTGACCGTGAAAGCGATTTCATTCGATCCGACTTCGGGCAAAAGCAGCCCAGTGGCTTTGGAGAAATTTGATATCTCTAAGAAAGACTGGAAGTTGGTAGGAATCAGCGATAATAAATCTGCTGCAATGCTCGACGGAGATCCAGCCAGCGTATGGCATCAGAGAGATGGCAAAAAAATGCCGATTGACTTGGTGATTGATTTAGGAAATGAATACAATGTTTCCGGGTTCAAATACCTGCCAGATCAGAATAAATGGAGTTCAGGTATCATTACTCACTACCAGTTCTATGTTTCAGCCGATAATAAAGACTGGAAATTGGTGAGCGAAGGAGAATTCTCAAACATTAAGAATAACCCTTTGATGCAAATCAAAACTTTTGCGCCGGTATCGGCTCGTTACATTAAGTTGAGCGCATTGAAAAATACCTTTGGCGACGATGTTGCCGGGTACGCAGAAGTGGATGTGATTACAAAATAATTAATTAATAAATCAGCTATTCCCCAACTCTTGAGATAGGGAATAGCTGATTTTTCTTGAAGAATAAAGCTGTTGGAAGCAATTGCTGGCATTAAGAAATGAAACGTTCAATAAGTATTATGTTCTTGTTGAAATCATCAGAAAGATTTATTTTATGAAAAAATTACTTCTCCTTACTTTCCTGTTTTCTATAGCTATTTTGTTCAACAATGTAACTGCACAGGAATTACCTCAATTAAAAAAAGAGGGAAATATTACCAGATTGTATGTTGATGGTAAGCCATTTGTGATGGTTGCCGGAGAGTTACATAATTCTTCATCTTCCAATTTAACTTATCTGGCGCCCATTTTCCCGAAATTAAAAGAAATGAGACTTAATGCAGTTATCGCATCCATTGCATGGGAACAATTCGAACCGGAGGAGGGTAAATTTGATTATTCGCTTATTGATGGGATCATATCCCAGGCTCGCGAAAACAATCTGAAACTTTGTATTTTATGGTTTGCAAGCTGGAAAAACGGACTTTCCACTTATACGCCGCTTTGGGTAAAAAAGGATACAAAACGGTTTTTCAAATTGAAGCAAAGCAATGGAAGCATTGGCGAAGTGATTTCGGCTTTTTGCAAGGAAGCGCAGATGGCAGATGCCAAGGCTTATGTGCAATTGATGAAACGGATTAAGGAAGTAGACAAAGAGCACACGGTTGTAATGATGCAACCTGAGAACGAAGTTGGGGCATTTCAGGACATGGATTACAATAAACAGGCACTGGATTTATTTAACGCTCAGGTTCCGGAAACCTTAATTCGGTATTTGCAAAAAAACACGAATAATCTGAGTCCAGAAATGAAAAGTGTTTGGCAGAAAAACGGAAGCAAAACGAAAGGCACATGGTCCGAAGTATTTGCCGATGATATGAAAAGTGCGCAAAACTTCTTCATGACATGGCAATATGCCTCGTATATAAATGAAATAGCTCGCTTAGGTAAAAAAGAACTTAACCTTCCAATGTATGTAAATGCCTGGTTGGTTCAAAATTCGACTGATTTACCCGGGGTATATCCAAACGGAGGACCAGTATCCAGGGCGATGGATATTTACAAAGCCGCTGCGCCCAATATCGATTTCTGCGCGCCGGATATTTACGCGCCTAACTATAAAGAAATCTTGTCGATGTATCATCGTTCTGATAATCCGCTTTTTATACCCGAAAGTACCACGGAACAGGCCCGGGCTTTTTATGCCTACGCAGAACATGATGCCATCTGTTTTTCTCCATTCGGGATTGAAGATGCTTATACCAATTTAGCTTACCGGCAGGCAATCTCTGTAATAAATGAACTGATGCCCTACATCAAAAAATATCAGGGTACAGGTAAAATGCGCGGTTTCATGCGTACCAAAAACAGTACCAGAGACACGCTGACATTTGGCGATGACCGGGTGTATGTGGAGTATAATAAATGGGACAATACCGGTTATGGTTTGGTTATTCAAACTGCTCCTGAGGAATATATAATAGCAGGAATTACAGCACGAATAACATTTGGAAAGAAAGATCCAGCCAAAGTTATTCGCCTGGGTCAGGTGTTTGAAGGAAAGTTTGAAGGAGAAAAATGGGTGACTACACGCATGCTGAATGGCGATGAAACCTGGCAACATGACTGTGTGCTTGTAACGGGGCGTAAAGCAATGATTGCTCAAACTTTAGACGGACAAATCGTCCCTCCTCAGCCGGGGCCAAACCAACCTGCGCTGGAATCTGCTAAAAATACAGAAGTGCAAACTCCTGCGATTTATAAGGTGATTACTTATGAATTGAAATGAGAATTTTCGGTCAGAATACCTTTGTCGATGATGTGGCAGATTATGCCGAAATTGC
>DATFAW010000426.1:0-2118 GCA_035254165.1 Paludibacter sp. | reverse complement strand
CATTTTGAGCCCATGTTCCCGAATAAGTTTCTGTGATAATAATTGAGTTTTTAGTAATTGTTCCGCTATACTTTACATTAGCTGTTGTAGGTGAGAAACCTATTATCATCGATATCGGTTGGGTCGTTGATTCGATAGATAATGAAGAGCCCGAAACAGTTGCCAACCAGTCATCAATGCTCAGATTGTTTCCCTCTTTTGTTATCTGATCACCTTCCAGTGAATTGTCCATAGAAAAACTCCCTACTGTTGTACCTTTAGTATCTAGCATTTTTATAGTACCTACAGATGTCATATTCCACGTACCAACATAATCATCTAAGATGCTGGGATCATCTTTTTTGGAGCAAGAACTGAAAACAAAAGGAATCAGGAACAATAAACACATTACTTTCTTCATAATAACAAAATACTTTTTTGATTGATAATTATTTAAATAAGGACGCAAATGTAAATAAACATTTTAAGTTATACAACGATTTGATTAAGTCTTTTTAAAATAGTTCAAATTGTAAAGTAGAACAAGTTTGTAAAGCTCTTAAAGTAAGAAAGCAAGTCCCGTAGGGACGGCCGATATTGAAGCAATGAATTTTAATCCGTTGCGATAGCGACGGATTAAAATTATTTTCAGTCCTATAGAAAATAAATTAACCTGACATAAATTAATTAAAATAGAATATGTAACTTTGGACTTTGAAAAATAAAGAAATGCCTGAAAGATTACATCTAGCTTGGCAAATTTTACAACTAAACCATTCTAAAAAGAAAGCTCTGACTTACTAATAGACAGGCGGATTAAGGGAGCGAATGTAGCAAGCAAGAATTGAAGTGAGGAGAAAACAAAAATAAATTAGTCTGATTCAGATAAAGTAAATAATAATTTAAAACAAAACAGTATGAAAAAAATTGCATTATTGTTTTTTGTGGTATTCAGTGTCTCGCTTTATGCTCAGGAAACCGGTATCAGGTTCAGTAAGGATAGTTTGTTGTCGGACGCATTGGCAAAGTCCCAAAAGGAAGGTAAACTTGTGTTTATTGATTGTTACACCAGCTGGTGTGGCCCGTGTAAACATCTGTCTAAAGAAATTTTTCCTCTGAAAGCAGTCGGTGATTTCTATAACAGTCACTTTATCAATCTTTCGTTTGATATGGAAAAAAGCGAGGGAATAAAGATTCGGACAAAATATGCCGTGCAGGCCTATCCTACCCTGCTGTTTTTAAATGCCCAAGGCGAAACAGTGCATGTAGGAATCGGTGCATTAGATGCCAACGCACTTATCGAACTTGGCAAAACAGCATTGGACGATACCCGAAACATACTTTCAATATCAAAGAAAATGAAAGCGGGAGATAAAAGCATCCAAACATTAGCGCTTTATCTGAAAAACAATCATTATGCAGCCGATAAAGATGCATTGATAAATGAATATTTCAAAACAGCTACCGATGATGAAAAGCTATCGGAAGATGCGTGGGAGTTGTTTAAAGAACATATTAATGATATAGACAATGATCAGTTCCAGTATTTTCTAAAACATCGTTCGGGTTACGAACAAAAATTCGGAAAAATGGACGTTGAGAATAAAATAATATACGGATTCGGTTACTATCTACAGAAATATAAGGCTGATCCCCAAAAAGCAGCATCCGTGCAATCAATTGATCCGGTACTGTATTCAAAGTTTTTAGTGATGCGCAACTTTATGTTAGCCTCTTATGAGCAGTACTCTCAAAAAAATGACAAAGGTAAATGGAACGACTATATCGCCAAAGCAAAACCATATGTCGCGTTAGACAATATACAGCCAATGGCAATAAATGATATATGCTGGAATATCTATGAAAACTACCGGACATTCAATGATACCGCAACATTGAAACTAGCCAAAGAATGGCAGGAAAAAGTGCATAAAGCACTACCGGATAATCATCCAATAAATGATACCTATGCTCATATATTATTCGATCTGGGATTTGTGAAAGAAGCTATTGAACACGAAGCCTTAGCCATAAAAGTAGCAACCGAAATGAATAGCACCAAGGATTTGACGTTTTATGCAGATGAAATTGAAAAATTCAAAAAGGCTCAATAGAATAGGTCGCCAGGGATGTGCTTTA
>DATFAW010000425.1:0-2898 GCA_035254165.1 Paludibacter sp. | reverse complement strand
CAAAGCCAGTTAATAATATTTGCATATATTATAGTATTGAACAATATATTTATGTTTTTACAACATGTACAGAATGATATTCCAAACCGAAACTCTTAAATTAGTGGAATAAATTTGACATGAAACGACATTATTTAACCATTAAATCCACGCAAGCACACAATAAAATGAATTAACCACCTACAACACTGCACTTAACCAAATTTGATTTACAGATTCATTGAGAGCGAACCAAATTATATGTTCGAAACATACCGAATAATCAACTCTGGAAAATATGATAAATAAAGTTAATCACAGAATTAAAACAGAACGAGATTATCGAGAACAATTAACAGGAAACTGTTCTTTGATCTGCTACGAAACGAACCCGAACACAAACTTAACAGAAAAAAAGGTCATTCAGTTCAAAATACTTCATATGACTTGCTACAACCTCCATATGAGTTGCTACGAATCTAAAAGCACGTGCTTGTGATCAAAAAACGACATGCTTTCAACATCAAACCATTTGATTTTTGTTCTGCAGCACTTGCCATAAACCCAAGTCCATACTTTCAATTATTATTTGAATAGAGAGAATTTTTTGGGATAAAGTTACAGACAGGGGATTATACTAGGCAATGGCTTTCTTCCACTGCCAATATCCGACAACAGCCATAAGGGTGTAGATAATAAATAAAATTGCTGTGGGATACAACGCTTTATAAACATAGAGACCCACACACAAGCCATCTGCCACAATCCAGACCAACCAATTTTCAATCAGCTTGCGGGCCAACATCCATGTACCGACAACGCTGAGTGCACCAACCAATGAATCGGCTTTGGGAATGGTAGAATCGGTAAACTTTGCCAACACCAAATAATACGCCAGATAAATTAATCCTGTTGCTATGCATAGGTTTAAAAACAGTCGCTTCGACATTTGAGTGGCTGGCAATTCTTCGCCCGTATCCGGCTTGCCTTGCTTCCAGTTTATCCAACCATAAATGCTTATCGCCACATAATAAAACTGAAGACTCATGTCGGCATAAAACTTAGTCTGAAAGAAAACAACAATATAAAAGACAGATGATACAATGCCATAAAACCACAGACTCACCTTCTGCCTGATAGAAAGATACAAATAGATCAGACTTAACACAGCCCCGACTATCTCAATCCAATTTGTTTGTATATAATCCAGAATCATGGTTTTTCAAAAAAATCCCCTAATGAAAGTTCTATGCTTCCGTTAGGGGATTGTGGTTTCTATTTTAATATTTTTTCGTACGACCCCGGCGCTTGTAGAATCTCAACGGCTTTTTGCAGCGATTCGTTATCGGCATCCATTATCTGGTAATACTCATTCATTTCCCATAAATCGCGTGCCACCAGCGCCTTCAATTGAAGCTTTATAAGCTGTTTCGAAATAGCGTATTGCGCTGAATCCACCTTGATCTTTTCCTTTTCAGCAGCACTAGTCAATTGATTCAGGAGAGCATCATCCACTTCGTAATCCTTTTTGAATTTTTCGAAGGTTGTATATTTCTTCTTCAGTTCAGCGCGGTTCTTGTCAATATATTGCACACAAACTTTATTCACAACACCTTTTGCTATAATTTTACGATGAAAATCGGTATAACGGGCTGTATCAAGCGGAACAAAAATGTCGGGCATAATGCCACCACCACCATAAACGGTACGTTTTAGTCTGAGTGTTTGATAACGTAATGAATCCGGGAAGTGAATGCTGTCGGCATGAAGGAATTCGCCTTTTTTGAATCGATCAACTAAATCCATTTCATATTTTTCATATCCCCCTTTATACGATTTCTGAATACAACGACCGGTTGGTGTGTAATAACGTGCCACAGTGAGTCGCATCATAGACCCATCAATCAATGGGAATTGACGCTGGACCAATCCTTTTCCAAAAGTGCGACGACCAATGATAATTGCCCGATCCCAATCTTGCAAAGCTCCTGAAAGGATTTCGCTTGCCGAAGCAGAATATTCATCAACCAGCACGATCAATTTTCCACTTTCAAAATCACCCTTAGCTGTTGCTTCTGCTACCGATTTTGGCTGGTTCAATCCTTGCGTGTAAACGATTAGATTATTTTTCGAAAGAAATTCGTCTGCCATTTCAATGGCTGCATTCAAATAACCACCACCATTGCCCTGAAGGCTTAGAATGAGCTTTTTCATTCCAGCTTTTTGGAGAGTTGTAAAAGCTTTCTCAAATTCTTTTACGGTTGAACTACCAAAGTTGTTTACTTTGATATAGCCAATATCTTTGCCAATCATATACGTTGCATCAACGCTATAAAGCGGAATTTTATCGCGTATAATTTTAAATTCAATCAGTTCCGCTTTTCCGCCACGACGAATTTTCACCGTAACCTCGGTTCCTTTGGGACCACGAAGCCGCTTGAACACTTCCGAATTTGGCATCTTCACCCCGGCAACCAGATCGTTGTTGATATAAATAATGCGGTCGCCCGGAAGTACTCCCACCTTTTCGGCCGGACATCCTGCAATAGTCTGAACAACAAAAAGCGAATCTTCGAGCATTTGAAACTGAATACCCACGCCCTCGAAACTACCTTCGAGCGGTTCGTTTACACGGTCAACTTCTTCTTTGGAAATATAGGATGAATGCGGATCCAGCTCTTTCAAAAGGGCTTCGATTGTATTTTCAACCAATTTTTTATCGTTTATACTGTCGACATATAAATTTGAAATTGCCGCTAAGGCATTGTCAAGTTTATGTTGTTGCAACGACGAAAAACCCTGGGCGCAAAGCACTGGTGTAAAGACCAGGAACAAAAAGAATGGAAATATTTTTTTCATATCTGCGTTAATTTGAAACGGAAGGCAAAGGTACAATAATATGTAATAAAAAATTAATAA
>DATFAW010000424.1:0-8026 GCA_035254165.1 Paludibacter sp. | reverse complement strand
TTATTCCTTATTTTTTAGTTGCTCAAATTGCGGTTGATAAACACCCCGGTTCAGCTAAAGATGCATTTCCTTTAGCCGAAACAAAAGGCATTGCCAGTTTATATTATGATGCTGACGATTATGAAGTTGTAAAGAAAAGCGCTTGTTTCCTTATCGGCGACATAGAGCAAGTGACCGGACGAAAACCGGAAGTTGTTTTATCGAAGAAACAGATGAAGAACAACGTAATCATTGTCGGTACAATTGGTAAAAACCGTTTGATTGACGAACTCGTAGCATCAAAGAAGATAACCTTAGATCCGATCAAAGATCAATGGGAACGGTTTATTATCAAGACTATCAAAAATCCATTCCCGGGCGTTAAGCAAGCTCTTGTTATTGTTGGTAGCGACCGGAGAGGTACCGCTTATGGTGTGTTTGCCATTTCGGAAGCCATTGGTGTTTCGCCCTGGAGTTGGTGGGCGGATGTACCTGTACAAAAAAGCAACTCACTTTATATTAAAACAGACTCGTACATATCAAAAGCTCCATCGGTGAAATATCGCGGCATTTTTCTCAATGACGAAGACTGGGGATTATTTCCTTGGGCCGGTCAAAACATGGATAAAGACATTAAAGATATTGGTCCAAGAACTTATGCAAAGATATTCGAATTAGTGTTGCGCCTGAAGGGTAATATGGTGGCTCCTGCCATGCATAGTTGTACCGGTGCCTTTTACAAATATCCGGACAATAAAATTGTAGCTGATAGTTTTGGTATCATAATGACTACCAGTCATTGCGAACCGTTATTGTATAACAATGCCAGCGAATGGAGTCAACAAGTAAATGGCGACTGGAATTATCTTACCAATAAAGAAGGTATTCTGAAAGTGTTGGATAGCCGTGTGGCGGAAGCTTCTCGTTTCGATAACATCTACACGGTTGTTTTGCGTGGAATCCACGACGGAGGCTTGATTGGTGTGCCGGAAAACCAAAAGGTCAGTGTGCTGGAAAGCGCTATTACTGACGAAAGAAAAATATTGAGCAAGTATATTCAGAAACCAATAGAAGAAATTCCTCAGATATTTGTTCCGTATAAAGAAGTACTAAATATCTATGAAAAAGGGATGAAACTGCCCGACGATGTTACTATTGTTTGGCCCGACGATAACTTTGGGTATATTAAACGATTGAGCAACAAAGAGGAACAAAAGCGTAAAGGAGGTTCCGGGGTATATTATCATATATCGTATCTGGGCGCTCCTAACGACTATTTGTGGTTAAATACAACTCCGCCGGCTTTGATGTATGAAGAGATGAAAAAGGCTTACGATACCGGAGCCGACCGATATTGGTTACTGAATGTTGGAGACATTAAACCCGGCGAAATGGGAATGCAATTGTTTCTGGACATGGCGTGGGACATGGATAGGTTTAACTCTACGAATATTCCCGATTACGAAAGCAATCAGCTTGCGGCAATTTTTGGTGATAAATACAAAGCTGACATCAAGTTTATTAAAGAAAGCTATTATCAGTTGGCATTTTCGCGCAAACCCGAATACATGTCGTGGGATTTCAAATGGAATAGTCTGTTTCAAAAGCCAAAGATTACCGATACCGATTATTCGTTTGCTAATTACAATGAGGCTCAGGGCAGGATGAACCTGTATGATGACATTGCCTCCCAGGCTGGTAGAATATTCAATTCGTTACCAGACCAATACAAGCCGGCTTTTTATCAGTTAGTTTATTATCCGGTAAAAGGGGCTGCACTGAAAAATAAAGAAATGCTTGTGGCTCAACAAAATCGGTTGTATGCAGTTCAGGAACGTTCCATAACTAACACCTTAGCCGAAAATGTAAAGTTATTTCATGATAGTATCGGGATGATTACTGCGGAATATAACTCTTTGCTGAATGGGAAATGGAATAAGATGATGACAGCTCCCGGGTTCTTGCCAAAACCTTATCTGCCTTCCACTGCTACTATTCAGCTTCCGCAAACCAGTGAAATGGCGTTGTCTGTACCTGGAGAGAATACCAGTTTTGGAGTAAGCAATTTTCATACTTTGCCTTGCTTTAGTGCTTTCACGAAAAAGTCTTATGCTGTTGAAGTGTATAATAAAGGAGCTCTTTCCATGCAATGGAATGCAAAAGCCGGTCAGGATTGGATTGTACTTGATAAGCAAAAAGGAAACACAAAAACGCAGGACTGCATACATGTATCAGTTGACTGGAATAAAGTTCCGGTAGGTGACCAACTGAAAGGGGAAATCATATTAAACTCAAGGGAGCAAAATGAAACCGTATTTGTTTCGGTGTTCAATCCTCAAACTCCGACAATAAAAGAACTGAAAGGTTTGTATGTAGAAGATAATGGTACCGTTGCAATTAATCCCGGAGTGTTTCACCGAAAAACAGAATCCGATAACGCAAAAGTAAACGTGATAACCGGGTTAGGTTATGAAAACAAATGCATACAACTGGGCAGTGTAAAGAATGAAAGTGGAAAGGATGTAACGGTTGAATATGATTTCTACACATTCAATGCCGGCTCTGTAACTGTATATACGTATGCTTTACCATTGTTTGCAAAGGATAAAGCTCATAATACTCTTTATGGTGTACAAATAGACGAAGGCATAGTGCAATGGACTTCGACTGCATCCGAAGAATATTCATATCAATGGAAACAGAATGTAATCCGTAACAGCTCCATTGGGGTAGCTACCATGAATATAGACAAACCAGGTAAACATACGCTCAGATTATTATGCGGTGCTCCCGGCATGGTAATTCAAAAGGTGGTTATTGATTTAGGCGGAATGAAAAAGTCTTATCTGGGACCGGAATCATTAAGAGTTGAATAATATTAAAATAACGTGAGTTTGATATAAGATTCTTTTGAATCTCACTATTTTACAAGTCCGAAGGACTTGAATGTGAATAACCGCCCCGACACATCGGGGTGGAAAAGACAGAACATGAATGCGAACCCCGAATGGGGTTCAATATCACACATTTATATATTGAACCCCATTCGGGGCTCTGATTACTTTGTACAAATACCACGGGTTACACCCGCGGTTATTCACATTGAATCCCTTCAGGACTCTAAAATCCACTTTTAATTGATTGTAAGCTGTTTGCTTATATCGAACTCACGTTAAAATAGAAGCCATTGCTGGTTCTGATTTAATAAAGATCGTTAGAAAGTGAATGACGGTGGCTTCAGAAAAATATTAATCAGTTGATTATTACGAAGAAGGGTTTTGCCATTTGTAACCGCGAATAGAGAATTAATTCGATCGGTTACAAATGGTGAAACCCAAAGAAATTCAGCATCGCAAATGTGCTGGATAAGTGTTCTGTTGATAAACCGGGTTCAACTTAATTTGCGGTTGAGGCTTTGCCAGCCACCGCCATTGTGAACATTGGAAAAACCATTCGAAGTCAGTATTCCTTTGGCAGAGCCACTTCGCATACCCGACGCACAGCAGGTAATAATAGCTTTGTCTTTGTTCTTCAATTTGTTTAAGTTGCCCGCAAGTTGTTCTACAGGAATATTAATTGATCCTTTAATGTGTCCGCCGGCATATTCTCCTTTTGTGCGAACATCCAGGATTGTTGCACCATCTTTTACCAATTCAGCAAAATCTGTTTTAGGGCCAAAGCCCAGTAATGCTTTTAGCGTTGCGATCATCTTTTATATTGTTTTTGATTTATAGTAATTTACATCCAACCACGATCCGCCATTCAGGCATTCAATACCTTGCGACGACAAGAAGTCGGTTGCCATAGCACTTCTTCCGCCACTTGCGCAGCACAGCACCAACGGTGTTTTTAGTTTTTTTATTTCGCCTAATCGTTGTTGAATTTCCTGCAGCGGGATATTGATAGAATCATTTACATTTCCACCCATAAATTCTTCGCGAGTGCGTACGTCGACTATTGTGCCTGCTTTTTCTTTGATAATCTTTTCTAATTCCATATTGTAGTTTGTTTTTGTAGTTTGATGTTATTAATAATGTTCATCTCGTTATTGCACGTGTTCCATAATTGGTAACCGCCCGAGAGATTAATCGTGTCTGTATAGCCATTCTGCATCAAGGTTCGTTGGGCCAAATAGCCCCGCAAGCCTCCCAGGCAGTAAATGTATATCTTTTTGTCTTTTGGAATCTCGTCCAATCTGCTTCTCAATTCGTCCACGGGAATGTTGATGGCATCCAATATTTTGCCCGCATTATATTCATTTTTGGTCCTTACATCAATCAGCACATCATCCTGTGTAATTTTATCGAACTCATTCCAATAGAAAACAACAGATCTTTTTTGTAAGATATTTTCAGCTGCAAACGCCGCCATATTTACCGGATCTTTTGCCGAAGAGAAAGGAGGAGCATATGCATGTTCAAATTCAGTAAGTTCATCAATCGTTCCATTGCGTTTTATGACCGACGATAAAATATCCAATCGTTTATCCACGCCATCGTAACCAGCAATCTGAGCACTCAACAATCTGCCATCTTCAGGTGTAAAAGCAATTTGGATAGTCATTTGTTTAGCGCCAGGGTAATATCCGGCATGCGAACCACTTGTAATGGTCGAAACATGATGCTTGATATTGGCTAGTTGCAAGTGTTTGGAAGCAGTTCCGGCAGTTGCCACCGTCATATCAAAAACCTTGACAATGGCTGTGTTGATGGAACCGTTATACTTCTTCGTGTGTCCGAAAACCAGGTTGTCAGCACAAATCCTACCTTGTTTGTTAGCAGGTCCGGCGAGGTAAGTAACCATCGATTTATGAGTGATTGGATTCGTAAACTCTATGGCATCGCCTACGGCATAAATATCGGGGTCGGAAGTTTGCATATATTCATTTACGTAAATTCCTCTTGCTTCGCCAATTTTCAAACCCGCATCGGCAGCTAGTTTGGTGTCCGGTTTTACACCGATGGACAGAATTACCACATCAGCATCAAGTTCGTTGCCATTATTCAACATGACTTTGAGTCCAACTTCTGTTTGTTCAAATCCGCTTACGGCCGTGTTTAAATGAAGATGCACTCCTTTGGAGCGAATATGTTGTTGCAAGATGGCCGCGATGGGGAAATCAACAGGTATTAATACCTGATTAGCCATTTCAACTATGGTAACGTCCAAACCAAGTAGGTGCAGATTTTCAGCCATTTCCAATCCAATGAATCCGGCGCCAATCACAACCGCTTTTTTTACCTGCTCTTGTTGTACGTATGCTTTTATATAATCGGTGTCAGCTACATTTCGCAACGTGAAAATTCCTTTGCCGGCAATACCCGGAAGTGGCGGACGAATCGGTTCGGCACCCGGAGATAAAACCAGTTTATCATAAGTTTCTTCGTAAACTTCACCGGTAACCTGGTTGCGTGCCGAAATTGTTTTCGCGGTTCTGTTTATCGCCATTACCTCAGTCTGTGTCCGCACATCGATATTGAACCGGTTGTTGAACGAAGCTGCAGTTTGAACAAACAATGCATTTCTGTTGGTAATAACGTTTCCGATATAATAAGGTAATCCACAGTTGGCATACGAAATATATTCTCCTTTTTCAAAGATAACTATTTCAGCATGCTCGTCGTTTCGTCTAAGTCTTGCGGCTGTACTTGCTCCGCCAGCCACTGCGCCAATAATTACGTATTTCATAATTGATTTTTGTTGTTTGGTTATTTCACGCTGCAAAGATAAATAATGTATTTTGAATTACAATAGTATCAATACTTAAATTATTTTGATATCACTAATTAATTATTTTTTATTATCTTTGCAGCATAATTTCATACCACCAATAAAAAGGATTATGCTGCTAAAGAAACAAATTACCAGAGAGTTAGCTGACGAGCTTTTCAACGACAGTGAGAAAGCGTTGAAATTTATTGCCGAAGTGAAATGGGAAGATGGATTTGTGTGCAAAAAATGTGGCCATACGAATTATTGCGAAGGAAAATCGCCTGCGTCGCGACGCTGTACCCGTTGTAAAAAAGAAGAATCGGCTACTGCGAATACTTTGTTTCACAACATAAAATTCCCAATTAATAAGGCTTTTTATATTGCTTACACAGTTTGTGTGGAAGGCAAGGATATTTCCAGCTACGAATATTCAGATCAGTTGGGATTAAATCAAATGACTTGCTGGAAATTTCGGAAGCGGATTAAAGACTGTATTATCAAACACGGTGCTGATAAGGGAAATGTCGCTATTCAGACCATTTTAATGTCTGAGTACTAATAGGTAGCAGGATAAATATAATGTCGCGTTTTACAAAAAGAATAGAACGCGGATTTTACAGATTAGGCGGATAAGAACGGATGGAACATTAACTACGTTGATCTTCGATTCCGTTTACGGAATAATAATTAAACTGATTTTAGTCATGCAAGCATGGCTGATAAGATCGTAAGTGATTGAAAATCATTTCGACTTGTCGAAATTGAAATCCGTTTTACTTCCGATTAATCGGAATCTTCGATCCGCTGGATTCGCGTTTATCCGCGTTCTATTCTTCTATTTTTTTATTCAATTATACGACATTAATTATTCCTATTGGTTCTATGTTGCGTTTCGGTTTATCCGTTTTGGCTAATCAGTACCAATGATTTCTTATTGACAATCTTGATCTCTTTCCCCTTCAATGCAATAATTCCATCTTTATCAAATTCGGTCAAAACGCGGCTAACGCTTTCGCGGCTCGTGTCAACCAGGTTGGCCAGTTCGGCTTGCGAGAGTGGCAGTGCAAAAGTATCCGACATAAAAATCTTATCCGAAAACTCCAACAAGGCATCTGCCATATTTCCACGAATCAGTTTCTGGGTTCGGTTGGCGCAGCGGTGGAATGATTCCAGCTCATTCCGGCAAAGTTCCAATATGATTTCACGTGAAAACTCCCTGTTTTCATTTAGAATGGTCTGAAAAACGGCTACATCAATAAAGCAAACCTCCACATCCGACACTGCCGTTACGGAATATTGATTGACTTTATCACCAAAGGTTGTTGGCAGTCCCAAATAAGTGGGTGCTTTTACCAGTTTCACTATTTGTTCCCGGTACGGACCAGCCAAATGAATCTTCGCCATGCCGGTGCGCAGAAACACTACGTTGGTAGAGTACATGCCTTGTTTGATAATTGAATCGCCCTTTTTAAATTCCAGAACCAGGTGATTTTCCGAAAGTTGATCAAAGCTGCAATCGCTGAGCATGGCCGCGGCTTTTGAATTGAATGGGCAGTTTTTACAATTGGTTTCCATAAGTAATGCTTGATTTGACTGAATCGGATGCAAATATATATAATGTGATGCATATCACAAAATAATGTATCTACATGCACGCGATTATTATCAATAAATAATTTTTTCTGTAATACATTTGCTGAAAAATTTCTGCAATCAAACTCATGTAAATTTAATAGATATGGAAACCATCAATGAAGTTACTATTGAAATGCTTCAAAAACAAGTAGATGTACTGACTAAAAAAGTCAATAAACTCGAAAAAAATCGCAAAGACCAACTGTCGATGGCAGTAGTATCAGGCGATATGGATAAAATACTGGCCACAATGGTTATATCGTTAGCCGCTGCAGCAATGGATACTCAGGTGAAACTTTTCTTCTCGTTCTGGTCGCTTTCAGCACTTCGCGATCCAAAAAAACACCCAAAAGGAAAAGATTTTATCCCTAAAATGTTTGGCATCATGTTACCAAAAAGTAAAAACCATTTGTCATTGTCGAACATGAACATGGCAGGTATGGGCCCAATGATGATTAAAATGCTTATGAAAAAGAAGAATGTTCTTTCGCTGGAAGAAATGTTCAAACAAGCCGGTGAACTGGGCATAGAAATCACCGTATGTGAAATGTCAATGGATTTGATGGGCTTTAAAAAAGAAGAATTTATCGATTATCCAAATCTACGCTTTGCAGGTGCTGCAACCTTTGTAGCTGACGCCGGTGAAAGTGCAATGCAATTATTTATATAATACGACCCCTAGCCCCTAAAGGGGAACAAG
>DATFAW010000423.1:0-2768 GCA_035254165.1 Paludibacter sp. | reverse complement strand
TATTTTGCACGCAAGACAAATTAAAGTAGCTCGTCTCAATTGAAATACATTAAAGTTAATTTCGTTTTTGATTTTATAACGTAAGTGCATTCGGCTTCGCCAATATATTTTTGTATCTTTGCACTCGTACCAAAAGTGCCTTATAATGAGGGATTGGAAATAACTTTTTGTTTAAAAATTAATATTTTTTCGGTGAAAAAGAAAATTATATTTGTTCCGTTTTTATTTTATATCTGTTCCGTTTTAGGTCAAACACCTTCAAACTACAGATTTGTAAAAACCTGGCGTATAACCGACCAATTTGCTACAGCTGATAGTATTCCTGTGGATACGGTACACCTAAATTATCAAATTTCCAACCCCATTGATCGATTTAGTATTGCAAACTCGTATAATGGAAATTTAGGTTCTCCTATTCAATCCAAGCTGTATTTTGACCGTCCCCAGAATACTGATTTTATTTTTTCTAATGCGTATTATCCTTATTTAATGGATGCTGAACACGCAATATTTTATAATACTAAAACGCCTTACAGTAATTTGGATTATAACACCGGTGGAACAACATACAGAGCGGAGGATCACATAAAGTTCTTATTTACAGCTAATGCCAATAAAAAATTAAACTTTGGCACGACGCTCGATTATATTTATGCTGTTGGTGAGTATGGTAATCAGTCAGTTAAGCGTTTTGCAGGATCGTTGTTTGGCACTTATCAAGGGAAGCATTATACTGCTACCGGTATAGTATCAACAAACAACCTGAGTAATTACGAAAATGGTGGAATTGCTGATAGTTCAGATATTACGTCGTCTAAGAATATGGCTACAAAGGATATTCCAACGAGAATAACCGGCTATTCAAGTTATAAGCAGAGTCAAATATTCTATAATCACCAATATAGTGTTGGAATTGAAAGGCCGGTTAGAATCAATGAAGATTCTGTTCGAATGGATTATGTTCCGGTAACCCGATTTGGGCACACGTTCAAATATGATGATGTGCGAAAACGGTATTATGAAAATGCAGTAGTTGGCAAGCCATTTTATGAAAACACCTATTTGCCATTTAAACAGACGAATGATACTTCTGCTTTGTCGACAGTTACTAATACGTTTTCGTTAAGCATGGAGGAGGAATTTAATAAGTGGCTGCGATTTGGATTGAAAGCATTTATAGAAAATGAAATTCAAAATTACACGTTCAATACTGATTCATTGGTGAATCACATGTCAAAATCTTCAACTAAAATTGGTGGAATTCTTTCGAAACAACGTGGTAGGATTTTTAGATATAATGTTTTAGGGGAAGTTGGTTTTCTGGGCTATAAAGCAGGGAACTTTCGACTAGCAGGAAATGTTGGTGGCTTTTTTAAATTATGGAACGATAGTGTAGTGCTTGCAGCTAATGGTTTTGTGCGGAGTGATAAGCCCTCTTATTTCTTGCAAAATTACCAGTCGAATCATTTTCGTTGGGAGAATGGTTTTGGAAGTATTTACAGAACACATGTGGGAGGTACTTTTTCCATTCCTACGCGTTTGTTTTCTTTGAATGTTTCTGTTGAAAATATTACACGATATATTTATTTTAACTCGAAAGCTGTGCCGGCTCAGTTTTCAGGAAATATTCAGGTGTTGTCAGCAAATTTGAAACAAGATTTTCACTTCGGTAAATTTGCATTGGAAAACAATGTGGTGTATCAGCTAAGCTCGCAGCAAGGTATTTTGCCGCTTCCTGATTTTGCATTGTATCATAATTTGTATTTTCATGATATTTGGTTTCACGTGTTGAGTTTTCAGCTTGGAGTTAATGTGCGTTATCATACAGCTTATTATGCTCCTTCTTACATGCCTGCTACCGGCCAGTTCTATAATCAATCGACGGTTAAAATAGGAAATTATCCGGTGGTAAATCTCTATGCGAATTTTCATTTGAAACGAACACGCTTCTTCTGGGAGTATTATCATATCAACCAGAAGTTTTCGAAAGATGCTTATTTTTCTATGCCTAATTATCCAATCGATCCTGCGATTACGAAAATAGGTATTTCCTGGAATTTTTATGACTAATTTTGGAAAAGGCAATCTGTTTTCTTAGCCTGAAATTTACACATGATTAAAAAAATACAAATCGGAATTGGACTGGCAATAGCAACTTTTTTAGTTGGTGTAATTATGTTTGTACACCATGAAAAAAGCAAAGTTCATGATTTGCCCGAAATCCTTGATTCAGGCAGGCTTTCGGTGGTTACGGATAGTAGCAGTATTGGCTTCTCGATAAAAGGTGATAGTGTATTTGGATTTCAGTATGAGATTGTGAAAGCGTTTGCAGATACGCTTGGGCTTGAGCTTGTTATATCCGAACAAGATGACATGAAGGCTCGTGTAGATGGACTTAAAAATGGAGATTATGATATTGTTGCCAGTTTTATGCCGGTTTCTACCGAATGGAAAAGTGATGCTCTGTTTACCAACCCATTTTTTACTTCGAGGCAACTTCTGGTTCAACAAATCAATAAAGATTCTATCCAGTCGGTGAAAATAAAGAAACTTGATGATTTAACAAATAAAACGATATATATTCCGGAGCATTCTCCATTTAAAATGCGAATTAAGCATCTTTCGGATGAGATTGCCAATCCAATAAATATCGTGGAAATGAAAGATGTAAGCCCGGAACGATTATTTCATTTGGTGTCAATGGGTAAGATCCAATATACAATTTGTGATGAACAGTTTGCTCAAAAACTAAAGATACGATATCCAAA
>DATFAW010000422.1:0-7699 GCA_035254165.1 Paludibacter sp. | reverse complement strand
AAAGTTACAGACTCTTTTACTCCACGCAGATTCAGTACGGTAAGAATAAACAATACAAATAATGCAAAAAACACTTTGTATTCGTGAAATGGTAATGGAAGAAAGCTAAAAACGGCATCAGCACCACTCGATATGGAAATTGAAATAGTCAACACATAATCAATCAACAAGGCACAACCTGAAATCATACCAACTTTTGGCGAAATCAACCGACTAGCCACTAAATATCCACCACCACCATGTGGAAACAAACGAATAATTTGGGAATAACTGGTGCTGATTATAAAAATCGTAAAAGCAGTTAGTAATCCAACAATCAGCGAAAGATTTGTATGAATTGAAAGGTTTTTATAAATTTCTTCAGGACCATAACAAGATGAAGATAAAGCATCGGATCCTAAACCAACCCAAGCAAAGAAAACGATTAACGAAATATGGCTAAACGTTCGACTATCGGTTAAATCAAGTGGCTTACCGATAATTTTCTTTTTCAAACTGTGCAAATAATTTTTTTCTTCTGTCATTTTACAATTTAAATTAACTAATACCTTAATTACCTATAATTATTCTATGATTAAATAGATTTTAAAAGCACAACAATCGAAAAAGCCAACAAGTAATTACATTATGCTAATAAATTCACACGAAATAATACCATTATTATGCCAAAGAGCAAAACGACACGGCAAAATGCATATTGTCAAAAGAATAAAACAAGCATAGCTTTATTCAAAACAAACACAACCCTACCAAAACGGAAGGGTTGCATATCATTTTGGCAGGACTGTATCTTAGAGTCCGTATTCTTCAATCTTTCGATAAAGCGTTGTCAGACCAATTTTAAGCAATCGCGCTGTTTCTGTTTTATTTCCTTTTGCAAACTGAAGAACCCGGGCAATATGCCGTCGTTCCACACCTGCCATATCTAAATCGGAAGAATTTTTTCCTATAATTTCATCAATCTGAGTGTGAAGAATCTCAACAGGAAGATCTTCCAACGTTAGCGATTCATTGCTACAAACAATCAAACTTCGCTCAATCACATTTCGAAGTTCTCGAATATTTCCTCGCCAGGCATGACGTTTCAAAGCATCCATATATTCGATGCTTACGTTATTTATTCTACGCGCAAGCTTGGCTGCAAAAGTTTCTATAAACGATCTTGCAAGGACTTCAATGTCTTCGGATCGCTCACGCAATGCAGGCAAACGAATCTGGAAAACAGAAAGCCGATAGAATAGATCTTCACGGAAACGGTTCTCTTCAATTTCTTTTTGGAGATTCCGGTTGGTAGCTGCAATAATCCGCACATTCACTTTAGTTGGCTTTGTATCGCCAATTTTCAAAAACTCACCCGTTTCAAGTATCCTCAATAATTTAGCCTGAAGTTCAAACTCCATTTCGCCTATTTCATCCAAAAAGATTGTGCCGTTATTTGCTTCTTCAAACAATCCCTTTTTATCTTTAGTTGCTCCTGTAAATGAACCGGCCTTATGACCAAACATTTCGCTAGCCAACAACTCTTTACTAAAAGCTGAACAGTTTACAGCCACAAATGATTTATTCTTGCGCGAACCGGCAACATGAATAGCTTGCGCAAAAACTTCTTTACCAGTTCCTGTTTCACCTGTCAGTAATACCGGAATATCAGTGACAGCTACTTTTTTTGCAAGCGAAACGGCTTCTTTTATTTGTTTGCTATTCCCTAAAATGCTATCGAACGAATATTTATTACCAACCTCCGCTTCAAGTTGCTCTAAACGCCTATTCATCAACGCCTTTTCCATGGCGCGACTGATCAGCGGAATTATTTTATTGTTGTCATCACCTTTAGTTATATAATCAAAGGCTCCATTCTTGATTGCCTGAACTCCATCAGCAATATTTCCATGAGCTGTAAGCATGATTATTTCCGTCAACGGACAAACCTTCTTGATTTTAGCAATCAAATCAACGCCATTTCCATCCGGCAAGCGAACATCGCAAAGCGTTACCAACGGAGAACACGCTTCAGCTTGTCGCAAACCGGTACGACAATCCGACGCTTGAAAAACCTCGTAGCTTTCCAGCTCCATCAAACGTGACAACAATTTACGTATTTGAAGCTCATCGTCAATTATTAAAAGTTTATTCATGTTTCCAATTAATCAAAATGGTTCTATTTCATTATGCAAAGATATGTTATTCAAATAAATAATACTAACCTATCCGTACATTTAAACAAAAAGCCTCCAAGACATATAGTTCTCGGAGGCTTCAATTCTTTTTCCTAAATATTTATTTTGCTAACAATAGTTTCACTTTATCCGAGATCAAACGACCTTCGGTTTTTCCCGCAAGTTGTTTACTGGCTACTCCCATTACTTTCCCCATATCTTGCGGACCTGCTGCACCAACCTGAGCAATTATGGCTGTGACGGCGGCTTCAAGTTCAGCATCTGTCATTTGAACAGGTAAGTATTTTTCAAGAACCACCGCTTCAGCCAGTTCATTTTCGGCCAATTCAGGACGATTTTGTTCTGTATAAATTTGAGCTGACTCCTTGCGTTGCTTCACCATTTTCTGGATAATTTTCACAGCCACATCTTCTGGCAAATGACCATCAGACCCTTTAGCAGTTTTAGCTTCCAAAAATTCCTTTTTCATACCGCGTAAAGCTTCCAAAGCCACTTTATCGCGAGCTAACATGGCTGTTTTAATATCGCCACTTACTTTATCAAATAGTTCGTCCATTTTCGTTAGATATTAGAGCCAAGCTAAAAGAAACAAGATGTGAGTATCTCATATTCTTATTCATTGGCAAATTAGAAATTATTTCATCAATTTTCTCTTCCAGGCCGGAATATTTTCAACATTCTTCAATGTAGCCGGATCTTCCAGATCATCCAACGTGAAAACAGGAAGTTCTGGCTCTGGTTCAAGCTCAATTACTGTTTGTGCAGTGTTTCCATAATATTGTTCATATGTTTTTTCAATATTGGGTTTAACTGCTTCAGGTTCTATTTCCTTAACTTGAACCAATTCCGGCTCGACTTCTTTTTTGGGAGCCTCAAAAAATTTAGAAGCTTCGGCACTCATTACAGGCTTATTTGTTCGGGCTTTGGCAATATTAGCTGGCATTCCCGGAATATCACTCACATCAAACCCGGTGGCTATCAACGTAATTTTCACTTTATCCCTTAGTTCATCATCGAATCCGGCACCCCAGATAACTTCGACGTTTTCACCTACTTTCGACATAAATCTATGAATTTCCTCAACTTCTTCCATCCGAATCTGATCGGTGTTAGAGCAATACAAACTCAAAAGTATCTTGCTGGCTCCACTCACATCATTGGTATTCAATAATGGCGAATTAAGCGCATCCTCAATTGCCTTGGTAATACGATTTTCGCCCGAAGCGTAACCGGTATTCATAATAGCCACATTACCATCTTTCATGGTGCTAAAAACATCTGCAAAATCGATGTTGATATATCCTTCTATCGTAATAATTTCAGCAATAGCTTTGGCTGCATTTGTCAACACATCATCAGCCTTGGCAAAAGCATTGGAGAGTTCCAGATCAGGATAAATTTGCTTTAGCTTTTCATTATTAATAACCAATATAGCATCAACATGTTCGCTTAATGCGGCTACACCTTCGAGCGCTTGTCTGATTTTGAGATTGCCTTCGAAAGCAAATGGAATTGTCACAATACCTACTGTCAAAATTCCCAAATCGTGTGCAGCTTTAGCAACCACGGGCGATGCACCGGTTCCTGTTCCACCACCCATCCCGGCCGTGATAAAGACCATTTTGGTATTATCTTGCAATAATTCCTGAATTCTTTCAATCGATTCCTCAGCAGCCATGCGAGCCACTTCCGGTTTTCCACCGGCTCCCAAACCTTCGGTAGTATCTATTCCCAATTGTATTTTTGTTGGTACTGGTGATTTTGCCAATGCCTGATTGTCGGTATTACAAACCACAAACGACACATCGGTTATCCCTTGGCGATACATGTGATTAACTGCATTTCCACCACCACCACCAACTCCAATAACTTTAATAATCGAACTGTCAACCAGTGGCAATTCTAAGGGTAAACTATCGTCTAAATATCCCATATCTTCTTAATTCAAAATTATTTTCAAATTTATTTCAATTAGCGATCAACTAATTAAGTTTATTATCATCGTTGAAAAAATTAATAAACCCATCAGCTATTTTATCCCGGAATTTTCTTCTTGGGATTTTTGGTTCTTTGATCGGCATATCTACTGTCACTTCTACCGGATGCTCTTTTCGGTACTCATTAGTTAGTAAAATGGTGCCCAGCAATTGTGCATACTTGGGATCATGAAATTTCTCATGAGTATTATCAGCCAACCATTCTGAATGGTCACCAAATCGAGCGTAAATTCCGGTTTTCTCTGCAATAAATTCAATCATATTATTCAATTTTGCTCCGCCGCCGGCGATAACTATCCCTGCGTCCAACGAAAAAGGAAGATTGGCTATTGTTTCAAAAATTGGTTGCATAATTTCTTCCAACCGTGCTTCAATAATAGTTGCCAGAAATTTGGTTGAAATCTTTACAGGAGGATTTCTTTCGTCGACAGAAGCAATTTGAATATACATTGGCTCGTCAACCATTGATTCCATTGCAAAACCTTTCAAACATTTCAGTCGTTCGGCATCAGACTCCTTGATTCCTAATTCCTGAATATCTTTTGTTATATTTTTTGCTCCTAGCGGAACTACCAATAAGTTTTGTAAAACATCATTACGATAAACGGCCAATGTGGTGGTGGTGGCTCCAAAATTAATCAACGCACACCCAACTTCACGATCCTGGATATCAAGCACAACTGTCGACAACGCATCTATAGATAAAGGGCTGTATTCCAACACTACACCAGTACGATCAAAACAACGTTCGAGTTCTGATTTGATAATTGAGTTTCCCAGAATAACATTATAGGTAGCCGTAATTTGGATAGCTGTATGGCCAACGGGATCATCCATACTTTTACCATCGAGGACATATGAAACAGGTATAACGTCAAAAACTGTAATTTCAGTTTGTTGCGATTTACGCTCACATTCTTCCATCATTTCAGCCAATAAATTTTCAGTGACTACGTTGGTTTTCCCAACAAATCGGCTGACAGATGACGAAATTTGTTTCATGCTTTTTGCACCAACACTTACTGAAACCTGAGAAATATCAGACATTTTAGCACTGTTTTTCAACAATTTAAGCAGTTCATTCACTTTGAAAGAGGCACCCGACGGTTTTTCAACTATTCCCCACCTAACATCATCAGACACTCTGGATTCTTCGGATAGAATTTTCACAGCACCATTATCGAGCACTTCGGCCGCCATGGCCGAAATACTTGTGCTTCCGAAATCTATCGCTATAAGTTTGTTTGAAATCATAATTTACTGGCAATAATACTATCTTTCTTTTGTTCTGTCACGACTTTTGTTTTTTGAGCTTGTTGATCACCTCTGCTACAAACTATCTGATCCTTATACTGTAAATTAATCGTTTTATATTTATTCCACCCGATTACATTGAATCCTTTCGCATACAATTTATGCAGTTTTTCAAGCTTAACCTGATAATTATCCAATGTACCTAACACAATAATTGCATCGCCTACCCGGGGAACAAGTTCTATTTTCATGTCATCGCGTATATAAATCTGCTCTATTTGTGCATTCCAAAAAGGATTTTCTTCCAAAAAAGTCACAAAA
Organism: Paludibacter sp.; assembly: GCA_035254165.1. GTDB lineage: Bacteria > Bacteroidota > Bacteroidia > Bacteroidales > Paludibacteraceae > Paludibacter. Next base: position 1,950 of record DATFAW010000422.1, on the reverse strand, counting down.
TCAAACATTTTAGTTGTCATCATCGAAACTATAGCACGACCGGAAACAACCGGCACATATGCTGCATAGTTCTTTGAAATTGGCATTGGTTTTCTATCTGTATCAACATAATAACTTCCAAAGCCTACGACTCTGAATTTTGGACAACGTTGTAGGATTCGAATGTTTACAATTCCCGAGGGCGTTTTGTAACATTCGACCACTTTTATCATCGGATTTTTGTGTAATGTCTTCTCAATCGATTCTGTACGAATATTCTTAATCGACTTCCCAATCGGATTCAAATCGTTTTCTTCAAGAATTCGTGCTACTTCGGTTTCTGTCACCAACAGTTTACCATTGTTTTCCGACATTACAATTTCAAGCTTCCTGCACACAGTTTCCTTTTCTCTACCGGAAAAGTGCCACAATGAAAATCCCAAATACCCCAAAACCAATGCGGTAAAGAAAGTAATCAGCATATATTTCCAAATGGGCTTCATAATTGATTTTCAATTTTATAACTTCCAATTTTCAATTAAGAAAAACGCATTGGAAATCAGGAATTATTTAATTGATAATTTCTTTAGTTGTTCTTTAATTAACGGCACCATTTTATCGATGTCACCCGCTCCAAATGTCACTAAAACATCCAAATCCTTTTCCATCAGCAAAGGTAATAGATTTTCCTTGCTACACAAAGTTTTGTTTTTCAGTTTAACATCGCGTAAAATAAGTTCCGAATTTACACCTTCAATGGGTAATTCGCGGGCAGGATAAATATCCAACAATATCAATTCATCGAGTTGCGATAAAGCTGCTGCAAAAGCTGCTGCAAAATCGCGGGTCCTCGTGTAAAGATGGGGTTGAAAAACACCAGTAATTTTTCGATTTGGATACAAATTGCGAATAGATGAAATACTTGCATTCAACTCACTTGGATGATGAGCATAATCGTCCATAAATACAATTTTATCAGACTTATAGACCACATTAAAACGACGATAGATTCCTGAGAACGAAGATATTCCTGTACGAAGTTCTTCCACGGTAACACCATTCAACCATGCTAATGCCATCGCCGCCACACTATTTTCCACGTTAATCTGAACAGGAACTCCCAATCGAACATCAGATATTCGATCGTTTGGCGTAACAAAATCGAAACGTATCTCACCATTTACAGTCCTAATATTTTCAGCACAAAAATCACCTCCGTCATCCATAGAATAAGTGTAAAGCCTCACCCCTTTTTGCAATTGCGGAACAATATCAATTCCTTTTCGCATAATCAAAGCACCACCCGGACGAATCAACGAAGTAAAATGCTCAAAACTTTCACGAAAAGCATCAGCTGTTTCGTAAATATCCAAGTGGTCCGGATCGGCAGAAGTAATCACTGCCATATAAGGCGAAAGTTGATGGAACGACCGATCGTATTCATCCGCTTCGATGACTACCAGATTACTTTCGGCCGAGAGCAGTAAATTTGTATTGTAATTATTAGCAATTCCACCCAAAAAGGCATTACACGAAACTTGCGATTGATAAAGCAAATGCGCTGTAATAGTAGAAGTTGTAGTTTTTCCGTGTGTCCCCGCAATACAAATTCCTTTGCTTTGGCGGGTTATATCACCTAAAACTTGTGCACGCTTCTGTATCGTAAAGTTATTTTCATAAAAGTACTGCAGTTGCGGATGATTACCTGGAATGGCAGGGGTAATTACCACCAAAGTATTTTCTGCTTTAGTAAAAACGAATGGGATTTCGTTTACATTCTCGTTAAAACAAACTTTAATTCCTTCCGCTTGAAGTTCGGAAGTAAGCTTAGTTTCAGTACGATCATATCCAGCTACCTGAAAGCCTTTTGTATGAAAATAGCGAGCAAGTGCACTCATGCCGATTCCACCAATTCCTAAAAAATAATATTTTGTAAACTTATTCATATTTTTCATTTAACCCCTAAATCCC